>DAOWFB010000123.1 GCA_030638205.1 Thalassospiraceae bacterium | reverse complement strand
TTGTTTTCAAAAAAAGAAAATAACGCACCCCCACCCCTAGGGTAATGATAGCGTAAGCCAATTACGATGAATTGCCATGCCTACGGTTAACTGGCTGATAAATAACGTGTTTTCAGGACCCAAAGCCCGATAACGGCCCTTATTAAGCTTAGGCAACAACCCACATCATTGGAATTCTGCGCATGGTTGGCGTTAATCAATTTGCCTGCCTTGACCACAACCAATACGCTACATACCATTGATTAAAATTTGTCCAGTAATTCAATGCGGAATAATAAATGTCGGGTGCCACAACAATCATTACCCATTGGCGAGCCTCGTTGGAACATTCCTTGGGCTGGTTTAATGCGCGCGCAAAAAAAACCAGATTTTTTTACGCCAAGTTAATCTTATTTTTTGTGGTGCTAAATCTGGCTTGTTATTGGTGGGCACTGCTGACCACGTACCCGCAAAACCTAATCAGCCACAAGGGTGAGGAATACGTGCTCATGGGTTTCCCGGTGGCGGTTATGGGCGCCATGTTTGATGGGCTTTCATTGCTAATTACCATCTATGTTATCAAGCGAGCCCTAGCTTCCACCAGCAACGCTAGTTATATGGCATTTTTGAGCGTTGATTTATTAACAGCAATTGCCGCTACATTTTGGGTTTTGTTTGCCTTTGTCGTTTCAGGTTGGTTGGTTGGTTTTGTTCTGGTCCGCCCGGAAACCATGGAAGCAAGGATGGTTCTTTATGAAGGTAGGTTGTGGCAGGTTTTTTTAGACCCCCTAAATCCCGATAATATTCGTAACGCTTATTTTGGAATTGTAATGGGTGCTTCTGCATTACTGCCAACAATTTTTCATGCGGCAACGGCCGCCCGCGCTGTTGTTATGGTTAGCAAGGAATCGATAATCCCACAAAAGTAGAAAACAAGCCCCCCTGAAGGACGCGTCAATCCAAGGTTTATGGTTAATTCGTAGTCCAAAAATACTGTATTTCCCCCCAAATCCACGTTAAGTGTTGCATAAATATCACAAAAAATGATTCGTCCATTAATTACATAACTTTAGGTTGAATAATGTTGCTTTTTCTACGTGAAAAAATGTAAATTTATATACAGACACTGCCCGTAAAGCTTACCTATATGTATATGGTGAGCCTACCTTTATGCATGGTTTTATAATGGTTGTAGTTTTTATAATTTATTTAATTGGGGAGCTTAGGGAAATGATCGGTATTCGTAAGTTAATTTCTGCTGCTGCGCTTTCTGGCGCTATAATACTGGGCGTAACCTCAGCTTCGATGGCTCAGACTGCGCCCGTCGGTTTGACTGTGCCCGGTGTGGCTATTTCCGATGCAGTCATCCAGCAGATTCAGGCGGCCAGCAAAGATAAGGCGGCATTGTTGGCGATACTGCGTGCACAAATTGCAGCGTCCCCGGAGCTTGCAGCCCAATTGGCTGCCATGGTTGCATCCGCAAATCCTGAAGCCGCCGCTGAAGTAGCGTCTATCGCCGCCGAAGCCGCACCCGAAGCCGCCGCCGCAATTGCAACGAGTGTAGCTCAGGCAGTTCCCGAATCTGCCGCCGAAATTGCATCCTCTGTTTCTGAGGTAGTCCCCGAAGCCGCCGTCGAAATTGCATCCTCTGTTTCTGAGGTAGTTCCCGAAGCCGCCGCCGAAATTGCATCCGCTGTTTCTGAGGTGGTTCCCGAAGCCGCCGCAGAAATTGTTGCCGCAGTTGTTGAGGCGGTGCCTGATGCGGCGGTTGAAGTGGCCGCAAATACCAACAATGAAAACACAGATGGCACAGATGGCAGTGATGATGTTGTTGAGGTTGTTATCGATACCCCAAGTGAAAATCAGACCAGCGACGCAAGCGCTAACTAATAAAATATTAAGTTACTGTAGGTTTAAGTTACCGGGAGCGTAGCTACCGAAATCAAAGCAAGAGACTGTGGTTCGGTAATAGTTTAAAAAATAAAAAAGGAATTTATGCTGTGAGGGTAAAAAAAATTGGTTTGCTGGCAACTACTGTTTTTGTCAGCGCAATGGTCGCCATGTCAGGCACAGCTATGTCCCAGGAAGCCACAGGTAAGGGTGGGGTTACTGACCGCAAGATGGAAGAATATACCGCGCAGGGCTTACCCGCCGGAAGCTTTCGGTTGTTTCCAGTGGTGAAAGCAACCGCTATCAGTGATGATAATATCTACAAAGAACAAACCGGAGAAAATTCAGATTGGATTACCAAGGTTGAGCCATCGTTTAGCCTGCGCTCCGATTGGAACCGTCATTCTCTCAGGGTTGATGCAGGCGGAGCAATCGCAAACTACAAAGACAATAGTGCCGATGACTATAACACCATAGATCTTCGTGTCCGCGGTCAGGCAGACATAAGCAGGGCGCTTAACCTAACCGGTGAGGCTCGCCACCAGACCACTAGTGAGGCCCGCGGAGGCAACGACGTTGGTACCGATGCAGCCAGCCCGGTTGATAGCGTCAAACAAACAATTGCCATGGGGGCATCATACAAACCCAACAGGATTGGCTTGTCCGTTGACGGTAAAATGGTCGATTATAATTTTGACGATAATCTGACCATCGCTGGTGCAACCACCAACAATGATGATCGCGATCGCAAAGACACCATAGGCTCACTTAAGGTTAGCTACGATATTCAGGACGGGTACATAGCTTATGTAAGGGGCGAGAAGAACGAGCGCAATTATAGCGCCGCTATTGATGATGCTGGCGTTAATCGTGATTCAGACGGCTATAAATTGCAAGCTGGTCTTGCGGTTGATCTAAGCAGGCTCGTGCGTGCCGATATCGCCGTTGGCACCATGAGCCAGAGCTATACCGCCACCACCCTTAAGGACGTAAGCGGTTGGTCGGGCGATGCTAATATTCGTTGGAACATAACCCAACTTACAACCATTAAATTAAACTTATCGCGCACCATCGGTGAAACCACATCTTCGGGTGTATCATCGACAGTTGGAACAAACTATGGCATCGGTGTTGATCATGAATTGCGTCGCAACATCATCTTAAAGGCGGGCATAAAGATGAGCAACTCTGATTATCAGGGAACAACACGCTCAGATGATATCCAAACCCTTTCCGCTGGAGTTGATTACAAGCTAAATCGCAATTTCTTTGCTGGTGTAGGGGTATCAAAGGCAAATAGGGATTCTAGCGTAGCCGGCAACGATTATGACAACACCCAATTAATGCTGAACGTTGGCGCACAGTTTTAATTTATCACGTGGGTAACCACAGGATAGAAATGTAACACATCCCCCCGTAGAAATGACTGCGGGGGGATTTTTATGTGGTATAAATATAAAATGAAAAATTTATTCCTTAAACTTATTGCGGTAATTATTTTATTGGTTAGTTCGCATGGCGCACTGGCGAAAGACCCCATCTATACCCTGGGGGCAGGAGACAAGCTCCGTGTTACCGTGTTTGAGGAAAAGGATCTTTCCGGTGAATTTGAGGTAACTGGCGAGGGCGATATTTCACTTCCCTTGATAGGCAGTATCTCAGCTGTAGGAAAAAATATCAGGCGGCTAGAACGTGATGTTGAAAAAAAGCTGCTTGATGGGTTTTTGAAAAATCCGCGCGTAAGCATTGATGTCATGAATTACCGCCCTTTTTATATTCTGGGTGAAGTAAACGAGCCAGGAAGCTACTCATATGTAAATGGAATGACTATACTAAATGCCGTGGCGCTGGGCGGTGGGTTTACATATCGAGCCAACCAAAAGAAAATAACAATTATTCGCGGAAATGACTCAACCCAGACACCGCAAACTATAAATCCAACGGAGGTTGTTCTTCCGGGTGATGTGGTAAGGGTTGAGGAACGCTTCTTTTAGGCTGCATGGCGGTAAATTGGGGGAATCTTGGATACAACCGAACGTATAGCTTCTGGTGGTGACGACAGCGCCAAGCGCGAGCGGGCACCCGATAGGGCGCACGCAATCACAGATCGAGAAAATCAGAATATTGGCGTAGCGCAAGATGCTGCCAACAGAAGCGGTGATGAAATTGATTTGCGTAATTTGCTGACCACATTGTGGCGCCGCAAGATGATGATTATTTCTACCACTTTATTAATTACATCAATTGCGGCATTAACCGTATTGCAGATCACCCCACTCTACACAGCAACAGCCAATGTTATGCTGGAAACTCGCCAAAACAAGACGGTTGATATTGAAAGCGTTATGTCTGGTGTGTCAGCAGACATGTCCACGGTGTTGAGCGAGGTTGAGGTGATTAGGTCAACATCATTGGTTAGGCGCGTGGTTAAAAAATTGGGTCTGGTTCGTGATCCCGAATTTAATTCAAACCTGAAGGATGCCCCGTGGTATGCGGACGCAATTAATCTTGAAACATACATTTCGCGAGATTTTTTGGTGGGAGCTGGCTTGCGAAAACCCAAGGTTGAAGTAAGTACAGATGAAGCTGAAGAAAAGCTGGAATCTGAAGTTGTGGAAGTTTTCCGCAGTCGAATGCAGGTTGCTCCGGTAAGGCGCTCGTTGGTTATATCAATATCGTTTACTTCAGAAAATCCAAACAAAGCTGCATTAATAGTCAACACGCTTTCCGATAACTATATTGTTGATCAGCTTGAAGTAAAATTTGAGGCAACTAAGCGGGCAACAACTTGGCTTAACGATCGCATTAAATCATTGCGCGATAAATTGCAAAATTCTGAGCAGGCATTAGAGGCCTATCGTGCTGAAATATCAAACAAATTTGGGCAAGGGTCTAAACTTACAGATCAACAAATTTCTGAACTTAATACTCAAATAATTTTGGCTCAAGCTAAACAAGCAGAAGCAAAGGCCAGGTTGGGCCAGGTTGAAAGAATGCTCAAAACCCAAGGCGATCTTTTTTCATCAGCAGAAGTCTTAAGTTCACCGCTAATTAATTCGTTCAGAGAACAAGAAGCGCAAGTATTACGCAAGGTTTCAGAGATGGAATCACGTTACGGCGTGCGTCACCCAAACATGATTAAGGCCAAGGCCGAGTTAGCAGACCTGCGGGTCTCCATTGAGCGCGAGGTTAAAAAAATTGCTCAAAGCCTGAGAAATGAGGTTGAAGTTGAGCGATCCCGCGCAACCACTTTGGAAACCAGCCTTGATAAACTGGAAAATAAAAGCAGCGGTCAGGGCAGGGCAGAAATCAGGCTTCGTGAGCTGGAAAGAGACGCAAATGCCAACAGGCTTTTATATGAAAATTTCCTCTCGCGCTTTAAGGAAACGTCCGAACAAAGTGACCTACAGCAGGCCGATGCAAGGGTAATTTCAAAAGCCGACGTTCCTCTTCTTCCATCGTTCCCCAAGAAAAAACTTACCGTTCTTCTTGCAGCTGTCGGTTCCATATTTTTGGGTGTGGTGCTGGTGTTCGCCATGGAACGGCTTGATAACAGCTTCCGTACACCGGAACAAATTGAACAGTTAACCGGCATACCTGCCATAGGTATGATCCCACTGGTTGAGGGGGGCTTGAGCGAACGCAGATTAATTTCTGAATACTTGATAAAAAATAAAACATCCTCAATCGCTGAATCCATAAGAAGTCTAAAAACATCGCTGGTTCTATCAGATGTTGATAGCCCACCAAAGGTTATCGGCGTAACTTCAACCGTTCCTTCCGAAGGGAAATCAACTCTGGCTCTGTGGATGGCGCAAATGGCAGCGCAATCAGGACTAAATGTTATTTTGGTGGACTGTGATCTCCGTCGCCCAAGCGTGCATAAGGCGGCTGGCATAAGAAATGACCTAAGCATAGTTGAGGTTCTAGCGGGGCATTGTGCGCTTAAAGATGCAATTCAAAGAGATGCGGCTTCAGGTATTTACCTGCTGCCAGCAAAGGTAACCAACGCCAATGCATTGGATCTTCTTTCTTCGAAACACATGAAAGATTCCATGGATGCGCTTCGCAATAATTTTGATCTTGTTTTTATTGATGCCCCGCCAGTTCTGGCCGTGTCTGATGCCAGGGTTACCGGTCAGTTGGTGGATAAAATGCTTTATATTATAAAGTGGGACAGCACACCTCGCGATCTTGTCCAGACTGGAATTAGGGTGGCAAAGGATGCCCATCTTGACCTCGCTGGGGTTGTTCTGACGCAGGTTAACCTCAAGAAGCACGCGCGCTATGGCTATGGTGATTACGGATATTATTATGGTAAATACAAAGATTATTATACGAGTTGATAAATGGTGCATGTACCTGAAATAACTATAAAAATAATTGGTATTTTAATTGGTGTTGCCATACTTGCGTTAGCCATACCGCAAAGCGTCTCGCATATTAAATATTCTTTACTCAAGCCACGGCTTGAGATGGCGCAAAAGCAAGGCGAAAAATCCACAGACAAATTATTAGAAATTTATAATTCCCAACTGAAGGCAGGAGAGCTATGGCCATCTGCGAGTTTTTATTCTTCAATTTTTTTTACTGAAATAGATATAGCAAAATCGGTTTCTGATAAATCATTATCGCAAGAATGGCTTGTTAAGGCGCACGAAAGTGCTACTCAATCAATCCTGAAAAATCCATCCGACCCTTATTCATGGTCAAGATTTTCTTATATCAGAAACGTAATTTTTGGTGCTAATGCTAAATCGACAAGGGCTGTCGTTATGTCCGTATTGACAGGCCCGTTTGAGAAAAGCCTTATTTTTAACCAGATAAATTATGCCCTAATTGATTGGCAGTATCTAAGCCCTGATGAGCAAACCCTGATAAACGAGGCAATAGTTAAGGCAGACAATCTTGATAGAAAAAGATTGGTGCATTTTGCTAAAAGTAATCCGCAATGGATGAAGATTATAGTTCAAGCTCTTTCGGCAGATCGCAAGAGGCTAGGTGATTTTGTTCGCGCCCTTTTTTAGGGCAACCCATGTAATGATTTTATTGCCTAAACACTAATGGTGAATACCAACGGTGAACGATAGCAGGCATAAATTACGTAGCATTGGTCTCCTCAGCGGGATTTCTGTTCTTTTTTCTTTTCTGTTCAGATGTCCATGATTGCCCCCATGCCATCCCCATCAATAATGCGTAACTGACTGTAAAGCCAGGGATTTGTAAGCTAAAATCAACCAAAGCATGGGCGGCCACCAAAACCGTAATCGCCATTCCTATGACAGAAAAAACCCTTCTTCGCCTGCGCTTTATTGCTCCGGATAAACAAACCGTAAACGCCCATAAAAAAGCAACAGCTACGGCCAATGTTGCCGGTATTCCCAATTCCATCGCTAACTCGAGATAGCTATTGTGCGCTTTGTCCCAAGTCGATGATGAGAGAGCGGGAATTTTATAAGCCATGAAAGCTTTCTCATAAGTACCATACCCAGTTCCAAGCATTGGATTGGCACTGATAGCATCATTCGTTCGCTGATAAACTTCATCGCGAATTGATGTATCAAACGAAGTTTTTGAAATTCGGTCAATGGTGATGTCACCACTCATTGAAAAAGCAAATATAGCGCCAACCACCGCTACGCCCATAAGCACCCAAACAAACGTTTTTGGAATTGCCTTTATATAATAAAGACCAATCAGTAAAACCAAAAATGCAACACTGGTACGCAAGAAACCACCGCGTGAATGTGTTAGCAATAATGCCGTGGCAATTATAACCCCCCCCAGAAATGGCACCCACGCCTTGCGATAAACAGCTTCAATGAAAGACCTAATAAGTTCACGCGCATTAAGGTACGACCTTAGGTTGGAGCTAATAATATGGAAGGCATACGCGGTTGATGCAATAATTCCAATACCGGCAAAGGTGGCGTAGGAATTGCGATTAACAAAAGTGCTGGTTAAATTTCCCCGGTAGGCCCATTTGTCGAACCATAAAATCATCTCAGTGCCGGAAAAAAATATTATCAAACCATAAACTGCATATGCAATGGACGAAAAAACAAACGCTTTTAAAGCAATTTCCGCTTGTTCATATTTTCTGCAATAGCTTGCCGAAATCCAGAAAACTGCTCCGTAAGACAAAAATCTAGTTAGTGCCTCCAGCGTTGCCTGCGGGTCGATGCTTATTGTTCTAACTACGTGACTATCCAGTATATCGGCGGCATCAGTCCACAGTGGGTGTGCCCATCCATCTGGCATCCACGGCACTGTTTGCAAAAAAGCCCATAAAGCCACCCCAATCCAAAGAACAAATCCCGGCAGCATTCTTTTTAAAAATAGCTTTTGTTCGTCCCAGTCATGGCTTGACGTAATTATTTCCAAAATCAAATAAATACCGATTAGTGCAGATAGTAACGACCATGACCACGGCCTGTTTGATGCAAACGGCAGTGGCGCCAGAAGCATTGTTCCTAAAAACAGGTAAAACGATACATTTCTGAATGAAGCCATAAAAAATTAAAACCCAATTTTTATTTTAAAATTTTGGCCCCATGAACCAGATTTATTATGAAAATTGTGTGGAATCCCTTGGCAGGGCCCTGTTGATTTTAGATTAAGCAGAAAATCATTATTGGCAATATCTCAATAGTATACTTTCAAATCCCTACAGGGTGTGGATTTAAAAAGGCGTGTGATTAAAATGGGGCATTGATTAGCTATGGTAATAATGGGTTTTGCGAAAGCCTTGTGAGACCCTCTGGGGGGGCAGGTTCAAATACTGTCGCTACAACCAATAATGACCAATAATAAAGTCGGTCTGCCCTGATGTGGGGCAGGTCGGCTTTTTAATTTCCTGAAAATAAACAAAAAAAGAGGCCGGCTCTATAAAGAACCGGCCCGAAGTTTTGTGCTCTTGAGGGAAGGGATTAACTCAAGTGAGCTAATCCACAGTCTTTATATTCCCATAGATTTGTCCAACTGGCTGTGATGCCCATCACACACACAAAAGGACTAGGTTTAATGTACTTTTAAACACTCAATTGTATTGTTGAACTAGCGGTGCCTATGCTTGCCCATCGGCATTAGGCTGGTATCATGCTGGCATTACTGCAGGACGCAGCTAAAGCATAATACATTGTTTTTAAAAGGATTTTACTAATGAGCGACGAGGCACACTCCGATGACTACAAAACATTGATGGACCAAAAAAGGTTTCTCAGTGAAATAGAGCAGGGAATTAGGCTCGCCAACCGTGAGGTTATCCACGCCCGCATACCGGAAATAACGAAAAAAACAGTTCTCTCGTTTTCTGTTGCCGTTGCCGGTCTCAGGGCAAGATATCTAGAAGAGGCCTTTCGCGTTGGTGCAGAACACGGAAATCCGCCAGATCAGGCCGAGATAATGTCGCTTAAAACCAGTCGGGAAATGTATGAGGAAGCAAAGAATGCCTTTGAAGCCCTCAGGTATGCCATTGAACGCGGCTACGTTGACATCACCATGGATAAAGATTAATTCATTAAAACAAGCAGGTTACAGCCGTTTCTTAACTTTATAGCTTGGATATAAAGTGATATAAGGTTTGTTCTGGGAACGTATTAACTGCGTTTGTAGGCGGTTTTTGCTTAATCATTACGGTTTGTAAACAATTATGCCGGTATATATTTTCAAGAAACGCTTTTGCGTCCAGTCTCGGTAATTTTGCAGACCAACCAGTCAGGTTTTATAGGGTTTGAAAACCATGGCTCTGCCCATCCTTTTTCAATACATGTCCTGACAGTGCTCTCACCAACTCGCTGCCCCTCGGTGTCAAAGAGCGGCAATTTCCCTCCTGCTTGAGAAATGCCGCGCTTAAGCCACTCCATTTGGGTTTTGGATGGTTTGGTATTTGTTTTACTTTTAGTTTTATCGGAATTTTTCATGTTAGCAGCCCTTATGTTCGCAGTTGGCGAATAATAGGTCATGATACAATAAACACCAAACAGATCAGACAAAAGTAGGGGTTAAAATGCCTAAAAATATCAAACTAATCTATGTAACATCTTCCAGCGAAGATGAAGCGCTTAATATTGGCCGAACCCTTATTGATGAACGCCTGGTTGCCTGTGTAAACATAATACCCGCCATCAGGTCCATTTATCGTTGGGAGGGAGCGATTGAAGATGAAAAAGAAGCGGTTTTGGTTATGAAAACGGTGGGCGCAAAAGTTGGTGCCGTTACGAAAAAAATTAAATCCATACACAGTTACGATTGCCCCTGTGTGGTTGTCATGGACATAATAAATGGTAATGATGATTTTTTGCAGTGGATTGTAAATGAAACCGCTTAGATAAAAATGACTAACGCAGCTGGGATTTTTCCTGACCACCCTTAACTGATTTACTTATTTCCATAGCCATGCGCTGAGCATCTTCACCTTTTTCGTCAAAACCCGCCTGTATGGATTTTGCTACTGGCTTAAGCAATTCAACATCCTTTGGTGCGGGGAAGTCTCCAGAATCGATTATGCGCTTTGTTACACCAATCAGGGTTTTGCAAAGTTCTGATACATGGGCATACGGTGTGCCTCCCATTCTTCTTGCAATATCCTCTGAAACATACAGCAGCCTGTCTAATGACCGCGAGGTTGTCTCATCGGGCCCACCCATGGCAAGCCCGGGGACAATTCTATCAACCAAAAAACCAACCTGCTGCGCGTTACGTTCAAGCTTTTGGATGTTCACCTGTTTTATACAGGCATCAACTTCTGCTTGCAGGACAGCAGGGCTAATCTCGCCGCCTCCGGTTGCTTTCATGTTAAGTGTATTTGGGACACTTACTGGGGTTATCTCGCTTGGCCGTTCATCATCTTTTTTGCGACGATCCGGCCCGATGTATTGACTGGTAACGATGAATGGCTTCCTTGCCAAGGCCAGAACTTTTATGCGCTGCATAAGCTGTCCGGCCGAAAGCGGTTTGCTTACAATATGGTCAACACCTGATTGAATTATGCTTCGCACCGTTTCGTGAGTTGGCGACCACGCAGTCGCAATAATTGGTAGAAATGGATTGTATTTAGTTTCGTAATGGCGAAGCTTGTGGACAAAATCACTAAGATCACCATCGGGCATTTCGTGATCTGCAATTAATAGATCAGGGGCGCTAATATCAAGGGTGGAGACCATATCACGCATGTTGCTGGCCATGGTGATGCGCTTGATGCCATGGTCAGTCAGTATGTTTCTTATTGTCTGGCGTGATACGCGATCACTATCGACAACGACCACATCAATATCTTCGAGAGTTAACTTGTTATTCATTATTAAAGAAATGCCCCAACGCTCTTAGCTAATGCGCCCCAACGTCCATGTCGGTACGCGTTAAATTATGCCCAAAAAGATTAACCATGCTTGTTTGCTTCAGGCTTTATTTTCAATCAAGAGCATTCGCATATTAGTGCATTAGGTAAAATAATTACATAATATAAATTAGCTAAATGTAACCTTTAAGCGTTCTAAACTGGCAACGACAGCGTGACGACTGCCTGGGCCGCTATTCCTTCACCCCGTCCGGTTGCACCAAGACCCTCTGTGGTTGTGGCTTTGACGGAAATTCTGCTTTTATCAATATTAAGCATGCTAGCTATACGAGCACGCATATGGTTTCGGTGTGGCCCTATTTTTGGAGTCTCACATACAAGCGTAATATCAATATTATTTATTTTTGCACCTTTTTCACCTACCAATTCCAATGCGCGGGCAACAAAGACCTCAGAATCGAGACCTTTCCACCGAGAATCGGTAGGAGGAAAATGCTCACCTATATCACCTTCGCCAATGGCGCCAAAAATAGCATCGGTTAGTGCATGCAGGCCAACATCAGCATCGGAATGCCCCAAAAGGGTGCGATTAAACGGAATATCAACTCCGCACAATCTTATTCCGCCTTCATCGTCGTTTTTATCAACAAGGCGGTGAACATCATAACCGAACCCGGTTCTTGTCTCAAAGCCACCGCCAAGCATATTTAAATAACCTTTCGCACGATCGTAATCATCTTGTGTTGTTATTTTAAAATTTTGTTCCGATCCGGCTACCATCGCAACGGTCAATCCAGATTTTTCAAGAATAGATGCGTCATCTGTCATTGATTCTTTTATTAATTCACGGTGGGCGGTGATGATTTCCTTAAAACGAAATCCTTGTGGTGTTTGCGCGCGAAATAGACTGTCGCGCGGTACTGTTTTATCAACCAATCCATCACTGCATGATTTTATTGTATCAACAACCGCAAGAGTTGGAATTGCACCCGGTGATTTCTCAAGAGAGCTAATAATGTTTTCAATTAGCTCAGCAGAAACAAACGGGCGGGCGGCATCATGAATTAAAATTTTGTCAGGGTTTTCTTCGACGAAGCTTTCCAGCCCGCTAAGAACCGATTGCTGCCTAGTTTCGCCACCAAAAACAGGGGATAGCAGGCTATGCTCATAAATATGGGAAATTGATTTATGGTAGATATCAGCGTCATCTTTGCTTATTACGCAGCGCACGCCGTCAATTTTTGGATGCGCTAAAAATGCTCCGATACTTGCCTCCAGCACAGTTCCACCGCCTAGGGGGGAATACTGTTTGGGCAATTCGCCGCCAAAACGTTGGCCGCTTCCGGCGGCAACAATTAGCGCATAACACCCGGACATATGAATAACTCTCCAATAAAATGCTTACTTGTTAGCCAGAAGTTGGCCAAAAGTTGATCAGAGCCTACCATCTTGTCTCTATTTGCCAAGGGTATTAAAGGGGCTTAAAAGGGGCTTAGCGTTATTTATTATTTTGAAAGAAAAGCATTAAATGACCCAAGGCCTTTTATTTAACCTGCTGGCACTTAGCTGCCTTATTCCCGCGGCGGCTCTTCCTCTTCGCGGTGAAAAATCGTCTCGTGACTGGGTGTTTTGGATGGTTTTGGCTTTGGCCTGGGCGGGGCCTTTTCTCTGGGCCGGGTATTCCATGTCCGGTGTATGGAAAGGTGGTGTCTCGCTAACTTTGTGGGTAACCATCGCGGTTTCACTTAGCCTTTTTGCTGTTATTGCCGGAATTACCCGTGATGGCTGGCGTCTTACGCCACTACTTTCGCCCTATATGATAATTATGGGCATTATTGCCACCGCGTTTTGGAGCCAAGGCGGTGATGGCGGCCTTGCCCCATCTGCCCCATCTGGCTGGGTTGGGGTCCACATTGTGGTTTCGGTTGCCACTTATGGGCTGGTTACGGTGGCAGCCGTGGCGGCACTGGCCGCATTTATTCAAGAGCGGGCATTAAAACTCAAACGTCCAACCATGCTAACCCATATGCTGCCATCGGTTACCGATTGCGAGGCTTTGAGCGTTAGATTGCTCATGTGGGGCGAGATTGTACTGGGTGCCGGACTGATAACCGGGATGGGCACTCAGTTTATGGAAACCGGAGCGGTTTTGGTGTTTGATCATAAAACCGTACTCAGCATTGGTGCTTTCGCCATTATCGGCACTTTATTGTTGGCCCACCACAAAACCGGTATGCGGGGCAAAAAAGCAGCCCGTCTGGCCCTGTTAGCCTATCTGTTGCTAACCCTTGGTTATGTTGGGGTAAAGCTGGTTACCGACGTTTTGATGTCCTGATAGACGTATACCCCCCAACATCCTTGAAAACCTTGCTTTTTCCATCAATTTGCACAATAAATGGGCATCTCAAAACATATCTGTGGCAAAGAAGACACAATGAGCTATCGCATAGGCAATGTTGAGCTTGAAAACAACGTAATGCTGGCACCCATGGCTGGCGTTACCGACCAGCCGTTCCGCCGAATGGTCAAGCAGTTTGGCGTGGGCTTGGTTGTATCTGAAATGATTGCATCCAAGGCAATGATAATGGCGGCCAAAAAAACCATGCGCATGTCCACGTCATGCGATGATGAATTTCCCATGTCGGTACAGTTGGCTGGCAATGTGCCAGGCGATGTTTCTGAGGCTGCAAAGCTCAACGAAGATAGGGGGGCCGCCATAATTGATCTCAACATGGGGTGCCCGGCAAAAAAGGTTGTTCATGGGTATTCTGGTTCCGCCCTAATGAAAGACGAAGTCCTTGCGGGAAAAATATTAGAAGCAACAGTAAATGCGGTTTCAGTTCCGGTAACGTTAAAAATGCGAACAGGTTGGGATGATAATTCTAGAAACGCACCAGCACTGGCCCGCATCGCCGAAGAAAGCGGTATTAGGTCGCTGGTGGTTCATGGACGAACCCGTTGCCAGTTTTACAAAGGCGTTTCTGATTGGGATTTCATTGGCGAGGTAAAACGTGCAGTTTCTATTCCGGTTACTGGCAATGGCGACGTAACCACGGTGGATGATGCCGCCGAAATGCTAAAACGTTCCGGGGCCGATGGGGTAATGATTGGCCGTGGCACCTACGGCAAGCCGTGGTTCCCGGCACAGGTTGCACATTTTTTAAAAACCGGCGAGCGCACGGACGATCCGTCCATTGGTAAACAAATGGATATATTGTTTGAGCATTATGAATTGATGCTTGAACATTACGGTGCGGTTACCGGCATGCGTGCTGCGCGCAAACACATTGGCTGGTATTCCAAAGGATTGCCGGGCTCTGCTGAATTTCGCTCAGCTGTTATGCGCATGGCCGACATTGACGAGGTCAAGCAAACCATACGCAGATTTTACGAACCTTTGGCGATGGCCGAACAAATCGCTGCATAGGGGTGCAGGCAAAATGGCAAAACAATCAGAAAGCAAAGTTGTAAAGCTAGGTGGGCCGGAAAACATTGATCCGGGGATGATTATCAATGCGCTGGGTGCCGCGGTTATTGTAGTTGGTGAAAACAATGAAATTCTGTTTGCCAATTCTTCGGCTGAGCAGCTTTTTGCCAAAAGCAAACTTGTCTTGCAGGGAAGTTCTCTTGACAGGTTTCTTCCTAATGACAGCCCAGTATTTCAATTAATTGAACAAGTGCAAGGCGGCATGCACGAAGTAACCGAGCACGGCATAGTGCTGGATGCACCAAGCACAGGTAACCGCATGGTAAGCGTGCAGGCGGCACCGTTAATTGAGATATCAGGTGTGGTTGTTCTTAATTTTCAAGAAAGATCCATTGCCGAGCGCATAGACCACCGCTTGACCCATCGCGATACCGCGCGTTCAGTTTCAGCAATGGCGGCGATGATGGCGCATGAGGTAAAAAACCCGCTTTCTGGAATTCGTGGTGCCGCACAATTGCTTGAACAAAATGCAAAAGAACAGGACCGTGAACTTACAAGTTTAATACAAGATGAAACAGACCGTATTCGTGATTTAGTTGAGCGAATGGAAGTATTTTCAGACGGAGCACCATTGCAGGTGGGCCCGGTTAATATCCACCGGGTTTTAGGCAGGGTGCGCTCTATCGCCGAGAATGGCTTTGCCTCAAATGTGCGCTTTATTGAAGATTACGATCCATCGTTACCACCGGTAAGTGGGGGCCACAATCAATTGATTCAGGTGTTTTTGAACTTGGTAAAAAATGCCGCAGAAGCAGTTCCTGCCGTTGGTGGCGAGATAGTATTAAAAACCCAGTACCAGCATGGGGTGCGCTTTGCCATGCCGGGAAGCGAAAGCAAAATACATCTGCCATTATCAATTAGCGTTTGTGATAACGGCCCGGGCATACCGCAAGATGTGCAAGATCATATGTTCGAACCGTTTGTAACAGCCAAGCAGGGCGGCAGTGGACTTGGGCTGGCTTTGGTTTCAAAAATTATTGGCGACCATAGCGGGGTTATTGATTTTAAAAGCGATCCCGGAAAAACCATGTTCAGGGTTTTGCTTCCGGTTTCAGATCAACCGTTACCGGAAAACGATGAAAACGAGGCAGGATAGATGGCGCGCGGATCAACCATTCTTGTTGCAGATGATGATAAGGCAATTCGCACCGTTCTTGAGCATGCGCTGACCCGTGCCGGTTACGAGGTAATGGTAACATCAAATGCAACAACTTTGTGGAAGTGGGCGGTTGATGGGCTTGGTGATCTTGTAATTACCGATGTTATTATGCCAGATGAAAATGGGCTTGATCTTATTCCGCGCATTTTAAAAGTAAGGCCAAACCTTCGCATTATTGTAATGAGCGCACAAACAACGTTGATGACGGCGGTAAAGGCAGCCGAGCGCGGTGCGTTTGAATACCTGCCAAAGCCATTTGATATAAACGAACTTTTGGCAGTTGTTGGACGCGCATTAGAAGCCAGCAGCAAGGCTAAAAAGCCAAAAAAAGGTGACGGCGAAGAAGATCTTCCCTTAATCGGCAGGTCTCCTGCAATGCAAGATATTTACCGAACAATCGCCAGACTTATGCAAACCGACCTAAGCGTAATAATAACCGGAGAAAGCGGAACCGGAAAAGAGCTGGTTGCACGCGCATTGCATGATTTTGGCAAAAGGCGCAACAAACCGTTTGTCGCGGTTAATATGGCGGCCATTCCGCGCGACCTAATTGAAAGCGAATTATTTGGCCATGAAAAAGGGGCCTTTACCGGCGCATTACGGCGCAGCCAAGGCCGGTTTGAACAGGCCCAGGGCGGAACACTATTTTTAGATGAAATCGGCGACATGCCTCCGGAAGCGCAAACTCGGCTGTTGCGCGTACTACAAGAAGGCGAATACACAACCGTTGGCGGACGGGCACCGATAAAAACCAATGTAAGAATAATTGCCGCTACCCATCGCGACCTAAAACAATTAATAAGACAAGGCCGCTTTCGTGAAGATTTATTTTTCCGTCTTAATGTTGCACCGCTTCGCCTGCCGCCGTTGCGCGAAAGAACCGAAGATGTGCCAGAGTTAGTTCAACACTTTTTATCCGAAGCAGCAGAAGAAGGTTTGCCATGGAAAACTATATCTAACGCCGCCATGGATAGACTGAAGCAACATTCATGGCCGGGAAATGTTCGCGAACTAGAAAACATGATTAAAAGAATGGCAGCGCTTGTTGCCGAAGATGAAATAAGCAGCAAAGTTATCGAAGTTGAATTTGCAGAAAATCCAATGACAAAAGACGATGGCAATAGCGGCGGCCTGTCACATTCGGTTGAAATGCACTTGAAGTCATATTTTGATGCTCACAATAATTCGCTTCCCGCCGCAGGTCTTTATGATCGTGTATTGCGCGAGGTCGAGCGTCCCCTTATTGCACTTACGCTCGAGGCCACAAACGGAAATCAAATAAAAGCATCCGATATATTGGGTGTAAACAGAAATACCTTAAGAAAGAAAATCCGCGAGCTGGATATTCCGATAATTAAAAACGGAGGCAAATAACAATTGCCAGAAACCGCACAAAAAATTGAGGACAAAAAAAACACCACAGTTATGACTAATTCTTTGGTGCTAAGTCGAATTCGTAAAAAAGCGGAAAGGATTTTATCCAGCCGCAGATTTGCATTGGTAATTTTTGTTGCTGCGATTTTGTCAGGCCTACTTACTTTTGCTGCGTTGAGTTCAACCGCTGGCGTTCGTGATTCAGACGTTGAGGCCCTTCTTTATATCGACCTTGTGCTGATGTTGGTTCTAGGCATTGTGATTGCGCAGCGTGTTGTTCGCATGTGGGCGGCACGTAAACAGGGCCGGGCAGGGTCTGCCATGCATGTTCGCATGGTAATGATGTTTTCATTGTTGGCGGTAACGCCCGCAATTATGGTCGCAGTTTTTGCGGCGTTGTTCATGAACTTTGGCGTTCACGCATGGTTTAGCGACAGGGTTAAAACAGCAATTGAATCATCAAGCGTAGTTGCAAATGCATACTTGCAAGAACACCTTGAAAATATTCGTGCAGATACCTTTGCCATGGCAAACGATATTAATCGCTCAGCCGCAAACCTTGCCAACAACCAAGCTGCATTTAATAAATTTATTTCAAATCAATCAGCAGTTCGTGGATTGACAGAAGCAATTATTGTCGATGGCAATGGAAAAATTATTGCGAGATCACGTTTTAGCATGTCAATTGAATTTGATCTTATACCCCAAGATGTTCTTGAAAAGGCAAGGGCTGGAGAAATAGCCATCTTGACATCCCCGCAAGATGACCGCGTCCGGGCAATTATAAAATTAGACCGCTTTGTTGAAGCCTACTTATTGGTTGGCAGGTTTATTGAAAGCCAGGTTATTGATCACATATCCACCAACTCAAACGCGGTGCAGCTATACAAAAGCCTGGAAGAAAAAAGCGGCTCCATTCAAATAACCTTCGTTGCAATTTTTATGGTTGTTGCGCTGCTTTTATTGCTTGCTGCCGTGTGGATTGGCATGACCATTGCTAATCAGCTTATTAGGCCCATTTCAAGCCTTATTACGGCTGCGGAAAAGGTTAGCGCAGGTGACCTTAATGTTACCGTCGATACCGATAGCGACATGGATGAGTTTGCCACCCTTGGTAATGCATTTAATGAAATGACCGAACAAATACGTGGACAGCAAGCAGGCCTAATAAAAATGAACCGGCAAATCGATGAACGCCGCAGGTTTACCGAAACAGTTTTAGCTGGTGTTTCCGCTGGTGTTATTGGGCTTGATGGTGATGGATTGATAAACCTTCCCAATAGGTCGGCATCGGATCTTTTGGAAATAAACCTTAGCAATACAATCGGAAAAAAACTAATCGATGTAGTGCCGGAGATGGCTCCACTTGTGTTAAAGGCTATTGATAATACCGAACGCGTGGCGAGCGGCGACGTATCGCTGTTGACAGGGGGAAAACTAAAAACACTTATTGTAAACGTAGCGTCCGAACGCCTTGGGGGGGATATTATTGGTTATGTTGTAACCTTTGATGATATTACCGAACTTCAAGCAGCACAACGCAAAGCCGCATGGTCGGGCGTTGCAAGAAGAATAGCCCATGAAATAAAAAACCCACTAACACCTATACAGCTAGCGGCAGAACGTCTGAAAAAACGCTATCTCAATCAAATCACCGACGACCCTGAAACATTTAAAACTTGCACCGATACAATTATTAGACAGGTTGAAGAGCTTGGACGGATGGTTGATGAATTTTCATCATTTGCAAGAATGCCACAAGCTATTTTAAAGAATGAAAACATTTCAGAGCTTTGCAGGCAGGCTGTTTTTCTTGAAAAAAACAGAAATCCAAATATTTCGTTTGAACAGCACCTATCTGACAGTGATATAATATTAAACTGCGATGCAAGGCAGATTTCGCGCGCACTAACCAATGTTATTAAAAATGCTGCTGAATCGGTATCTGAATCTATGGACAGAGACAAAGATGTTGCAGGCAAGGTTAAAATATCGCTAGCGCGTGACGATGGCGCACCGGTTAAAATTATTGTCGAAGATAACGGTATGGGTTTACCCTTGAAAAATATGGAACAACTTACAGAGCCGTATGTAACAACGCGCGAAAAAGGAACCGGGCTGGGGCTTGCCATAGTGCGCAAGATAATGGAAGACCATGGTGGCGAAATCTCACTTGGCAACCGCAAGGGCGGTGGCGCAATAATTTCACTACAATTCACAACGGTTGACGAGGTTAGTCATGGCTCATGATATTTTGATAGTTGATGATGAAGCCGACATCTGCAACCTTGTTTCCGGAATTTTGCAGGACGAAGGGTTCGAAACCAGCATTGCATTAAATGATGTGGATGCAATTGGTTCCATAGAACAACGCCTTCCTAGTCTGGTATTGCTTGATATATGGCTTCAGGGAAGCAGCAAAGACGGGTTGGAAATACTTTCTCATATTAAAAAACGTCACCCAACATTGCCAGTGGTGATGATGAGCGGTCATGGCACAATTGAAACTGCGGTTAAGGCAATAAAGCAGGGGGCGTTTGATTTTATTGAAAAGCCATTTAAAACCGACCGCATGATTTTGTTGGTTGAGCGCGCAATCGAAAACACCAGACTTCGCCGGGAAAATGAAGAATTGCGCCTAAGAACCGATGTTGATGGTGACCTGATTGGTACATCGGGTGAAATTCGCAATGTTTTGCAATCTATCGAAAGGGTTGCACAAACAAATTCTCGCGTACTTGTTAGCGGGCCATCGGGTTCGGGAAAAGAGGTGGCCGCAAGAATGCTTCATGATCGCTCAACCAGATCTTCTGACCCGTTTGTTGTGGTTAATTGTGCAACTATGGAACCAGGACGAATGGAAGAGGAATTGTTTGGTGTGGAAGCGCATGCAGATGATGGTGAAGGTGGGCGCAAAATTGGGTATTTTGAATCCGCACACAAAGGGACGCTGTTTCTTGACGAGGTAACAGATATGCCGCTTGAAACCCAAGGCAAAATTGTGCGGGTGCTGCAGGAACAAATTTTTTCCCGGGTTGGCAGCCAGACCAAGGTTCAGGTGGACGTTCGTGTTGTTTCAAGTGCCAGCAAAAACATACAAGAAGAAGTCGCGGCTGGAAATTTACGCGAAGACCTGTTTTACCGCCTTAGTGTGGTAAATATTGATATGCCGCCATTGAACAGCCGACGCGAAGATATCCCGGCACTGGCTGCCTATTTTTTATCTCAAACCGGGCGTCGCACCGGGCAACCTGTTCGCGCACTTTCCGAAGATGCGGTTGCCACCCTGCAAGCCTATGATTGGCCGGGTAATGTTCGTGAATTAAAAAATGTAATGGAACGGTTGATGATAATGGTGCCGGGTGGGCCTGGGGATGCCATAGGTGCCGATGATCTTCCTGGCGATGTAACCGGCGTGGGTGATAAAAAAAATGCCATGAACGACAATTCTATGGTTATGGGAATGGCTTTGCGCGATGCCCGCGAACAGTTCGAGCGGGATTATCTGGCTGCACAAATAGCGCGTTTTGGTGGAAATATTTCAAAAACAGCGGAATTTGTAGGAATGGAGCGTTCGGCGCTTCATCGCAAGCTAAAATCATTGGGAATAGGAAGCGGTTGACTTATTGGTCAATAAAGTTGGTAAATTATGTATAAGAGCTACTGCTCAGGGATAAAGTTAGGAAACATCCGATGAAAGTGATTATCTGCGGCGCAGGACAAGTGGGCTTTAATATCGCCCGCCACCTTTCGCTTGAAAACAATGATGTCACAATAATTGACCAATCTGCGGAACTGGTAAGAAAAATTTCCGATACGCTCGATGTGCAGGGAATTATCGGCCAGGCATCACGCCCCGATGTTCTTGACCGTGCCGGGGCCAAAGATGCGGATATGATTATTGCGGTAACTGCTTTTGATGAAACAAATATGGTTTCATGTCAGGTTGCGCACTCTCTTTTCGATGTACCTACTAAAATTGCCCGCATTCGCCATCAAGGCTACCTTCAGCCCATGTGGGCGAACCTGTTTTCCCGCGAACACATGCCAATTGATGTAATTATTTCACCTGAAATAGAGGTCGCCCAAGCCATAAAAAGGCGTCTGGAAGTTCCCGGTGCCTTTGAAATGATTCCACTGGTTGACGGCAAGGTTAAATTGCTGGGCGTTCGCTGTGGTGAGGCTTGCCCACTTGTAAACACACCATTAAAACAAATTTCGCAACTTTTCCCCAATTTATCCATTACTATTATTGGCATTTTGCGTGACGGAAACATAATAATTCCTTCCGCCGATGACGAGCTATCGCCGGGTGACGCGGTTTATTTCGTTGTTGATTCCGAACAGCAAGAAAGGGCACTTGCGGCCTTTGGCCACGAAGAAACAGAAGCCAGACGCCTTGTCATCTTTGGTGGTGGTAATATTGGCATGTTCTTGGCAGAAGCGCTTGAAGAAAGCGGGCAAAATCTAAATGTAAAACTTGTCGAACTTAACCCCGAACGGGCAGAAAAGGCCGCGACTCGCCTAACAAAAACAACCGTAATCTGTGCAGACGTTCTTGAATCAAATATTATCGAAGAGGC
Organism: Thalassospiraceae bacterium; assembly: GCA_030638205.1. Taxonomy (GTDB): domain Bacteria; phylum Pseudomonadota; class Alphaproteobacteria; order Rhodospirillales; family Magnetovibrionaceae; genus DAOVVL01. Next base: position 3,224 of record DAOWFB010000123.1, on the reverse strand, counting down.
AAATATAGGTCACGCCGAAGCGGTTATTGCCGTTACCAACGATGATGAAACCAACATACTTTCATCGCTTCTTGCAAAACGTGCCGGTGCCAAGCGCGCCATAACCCTCATTAATAAAACTGCCTATGATCCGTTAATCGGCTCTCTTGGCATTGATGTGGTGGTTGAACCCAGAAATATTACCGTTTCAACCATTATTCAACATGTTCGTCGTGGCCGAATACATTCGGTACACACGTTAGGGGAAAATTATGGCGAACTTATCGAGGCCGAAGCACTGGAAACATCGCCCTTGGTTGGCGTGCCGTTGCGCGATGCCAAGTTGCCTGACGGCATGTTGATAGGTGCAATAGTTCGCGATGATGTGGTTATAAACCCCCGTGGCGATACGGTCGCACAGACAGGTGACCGCATTGTTGTGTTTGCTGCATCGGATGTAATTCGTAAGGTTGAAAAAATGTTCTCGGTACAACTTGAATATTTCTAGGCCAAAACAAATATGACCTCAATTACAGAAAACATTTTTACCCCCCCAACAAAGCCTCATGCAAAACCTGTGGCAAAACCTGTGGCCATTATTTTTGATTGGGATAACACCTTGGTTGACTCGTGGGTAGTAATTCACGATGCCCTTAACGCAACTCTCAATGATTACGGCATGGAAAATTGGTCTTTGGATGAGACAAAGTCTCGCGTCGCCCATTCAATGCGCGATAGCTTTCCGACCCTTTTTGGTGATGAATGGGAGCGCGCGGGCGAGGTTTTTTATGGCCATTTTAAAAAAACCCACCTTGAACGACTGTCGCCATTGCCTGAATCCGCTGGTGTACTGAGCGAATTATCAAAAATGGGCATATACTTAGGGATTGTCAGCAATAAAACCGGGGAACTGCTGCGTCTTGAGGTCAGCCACCTTGGCTGGGATGCCATGTTTGACGTTATTGTTGGTGCGGGAGATGCCGCCCACGATAAACCAGCCGTGGACCCTGTGGAAATGGCGCTTTTAGGAAGCAATATTGCCATGGGCCCCCATGTCTGGTTTGTGGGTGATGCTAAAATAGACATGGAATGCGCCATAAATGCTGGATGTCTGGCGGTTTTAATACACGAAACCCCCCCAAATGATGTGGAGTTTGGGCCATTTATGCCTCATTGGCACACGACCAGGCTGAGCACGCTTTCAAATCTGGTAAAGACACTGTAGGGTACCCGAAGTTAATAGGGGGGGTCCGGTCATTGGGGAGACCATAATCCATAGTTTTTCGGTAAAAAATCCTCAAGAACGGCCCTAAATAAGCCAAAAAATAGTTGTGTTCCCGCTAAAATGCGGTGTACGACATTTTTTGCATAATAAATAAAAAACAGGGAAGCGAAAAAATGGCTTCGGAAAGATCGCAAAACGTTCAAGACGTGTTTCTTAACTACATCCGCAAGCAAAAAACATCGGTAACAGTGTTTTTGGTAAATGGGGTAAAGCTACAGGGAATTGTCACATGGTTTGACAATTTTTCGATACTTTTGCGTCGCGATGGGCATACACAGCTTGTTTACAAGCACGCCATATCGACCATTATGCCGTCAACCCCGGTTCAATTGTTTGAACAGGAAGAAGTTGTTGAGGACTAGGATTGAAGTTATTTGACTGAGCGCTCCGCAAATGGCGGGGAAGCAACAAGCTCAATTGTTGACGCCACGGGGGGTGGCGAACGATGTTTGGTTGTCCATCCCTATCAAAAATCAACCTATTCGGTTGGTGGCGGCTTTGCGCGCTCGCCCCAAGCCCGATTGGAAGAAATAATAGGTCTAGCTGAAGCTATTAACCTGGACGTGGTCCATTCCGAAACCACCTCAATTTCTGTTCTAAAACCAAATACTTACTTTGGAAAAGGAACCCTTGAACGCCTAAACGCGGTTATCAAGGGCAGGGACGTAACGGTTGCATTAATCGATACCCAGTTAAGTCCAATTCAACAGCGCAACATTGAGCGCGAATGGGAATGCAAGGTTCTTGACCGAACCGGTATAATCTTGGAAATATTTGGCGAACGGGCCAGAACCAAAGAAGGCAAGATGCAGGTTGACCTTGCACATCTCACCTATCAACGCTCCAGGCTTGTTCGTTCATGGACTCACCTTGAACGCCAACGTGGTGGCGCAGGATTTATGGGCGGCCCCGGTGAAACGCAAATTGAAACCGATCGACGGCTAATCGATCAGCAAATTACAAAACTCAAAAAGTTATTGAAGGATGTAAAGCGCACCCGCGAGCTGCACCGCAGTTCCAGACGCAAAGTTCCTTACCCCATTATTGCCCTAGTTGGTTACACCAACGCCGGAAAATCAACCATTTTCAACAAGATAACCAAATCAAAAGTTCTGGTTAAAGACCAGCTTTTTGCCACCCTTGACCCAACAATGCGCCAAATCAAGCTGCCCAGCGGGCGGGAAGCCATATTATCGGATACGGTTGGGTTTATCTCAGACCTTCCCCATGAATTGGTCGAAAGCTTTCATGCCACCCTGGAAGAGGTGCTTGAAGCAAACATAATTGTTCATGTGCGTGATATCTCGCATCCCGATAATGAGGCTCAAAAATCAGACGTCACAAGCGTCCTCCATGAACTAGGTTTGGATGATGAATTCCTTGAAACCTCCATGATAGAGGTGCTCAACAAGACCGATATGGTGGAAAAAGAGGCTCTGGAAATTATCGCCAAACAGGCCCAAAGGTCGCAAATTCCGGTGGTGCTTACCTCTGCGGTTACTGGTTACGGGGTTGATGTGTTTTTAAAACAAATTGACGAACAGCTTAGCTTATCCATGGACATAATCGAGGTTGATCTAAGCCCGGCCGACGGCAAGACCTTGAGCTGGCTTTATTCCCATGGCGAGGTTATTGATCGCGTTGAAACCGATGATGCCATATCTCTCAAGGTTAGAATGAGCGAAGAAAACATAATGCGTTTTAGCCAGATGAGGTCTGGTTAGGATTTGTTAACCACGTTCAGGCCAGCAGCAAAATTGATCAATTTTCCAGCCTTGTTTTAACCAGATTTATTTTATTTTTCTGGTGCTGAACATGGTGTTTTAGCCTTGACCGTGATTATCTACTAGTAGATAATAGGGCATAGTCACGCACGGGTATTTTGCCTTGAAAGATGGAGAAGGGGTGCATCATGGCCGAAAAAAAAGCACAAAAAAAATGGCGGGATAAATACCGCTTC
>DAOWFB010000119.1 GCA_030638205.1 Thalassospiraceae bacterium | reverse complement strand
GTTGCTAATTGGGAGATGTGGCCCGGATTGGGCTTTGTGTGCGTTTTAAGGAAAAATCTTTAAGAAAATTATATGCGCCCTGGAACGGGCTGCGTGGATACTTGAAAAAGAATTAGACCAAGGAGGTGGTTTTGTCAAAAAGGAAGTGTTTATACGGCCGCCCACCAAGAGCAACAATTCGTTTCGGATACGCATTAATATGCAAAAAAGCACAGAAATACAGGGTATTTATACTTAAAACGGTTTTACAACAACCATAATAACAATAATTATCATTAATGCTGTGGGGACCTCGTTGGCAATGCGATAAAATATATCGGGGCGGACATTGCGGTCAGCCTCAAAATCCTTGCGCCAGCGGGCCATAAGCCCATGGGCAATGGTAAGACCAATTACCCCGACAAACTTTATATGCATCCATACGTTAGAATGATCGCCCAAAGAAACATAAATCCACAACCCAAACACCCAAGTAGCAATCATTGCCGGATTCATGATGGCGCGAAGAAGGCGGCGCTCCATAACCTTAAAAGTTTCAGACGCCTGTGAGCCACGGGTAGACTGGGTATGATAGATGAAAAGCCGGGGCAAATATAAAAGCCCTGCCATCCATGCAATCACCGCAATTATATGCAGCGCCTTTACCCATAAAAAAGCATTTCCTTCGAGCATCTGTTTTTTCCTACCTCAAAAAATTAAGCTTAATTATTACTCAACTACAGCAGCCGGACAAGCCATAGCTTCAGACTGGGCTTCAGACTTGTCTTTGGGCTGGCACCTGTTCGCACAGCCAGCACCGGGTGATGGATCACAATCTGCGCTCAATGCCGAACTTACAAGACCTGCCAGACCGTTTATAAAATCAGGGTGTGTGCCAACCGCCGGAACCCGAATATAATTTTTCACCCCGGCTTTTTTTGCTACCGCTTTATATTCAATATCTAGCTCAACCAATGTTTCAGAATGTTCTGAAACAAACGCCAACGGAACAATTATAAGTGCGGCCTTTCTTTTGCCGGCACGCCTTATTTCATCTTCGGTGTCGGGCCCAATCCACTCCAATGGGCCAACCCTGCTTTGATAACTTACCTTCCAGCTAAACTTACCAGCGTTCCCCGGGGCGAGCTTATCAGCAGCACTTACAATTGCCTTGGCACCGGCCACTACCTGTTCTGGGTATGGGTCGCCGGTGCGCTCAACCGTGCGTTTAGGCAGGCCGTGAGCAGAAAACAAAACTTCAACCGGTGTGCCGGACGTAATGGTGGTTGTGGCAACGGCCACTGCTTCGTTTAATAATTTTGCTTCGGCCGCAATAAATCCCGGATCGGTTGGCCAACAACAAATGGATTTTGTCTCGGCTGTTATGCCTAGTTTTTTTGCCACCATTTTCCACTCGTCAAAAGATGATCTGGTGGTGGTGGTTGAATACTGCGGGTAAAGCGGAAGAAGAATTATTTTATCTGGGGCAAAGCTTTTTACCGCCCCAGCTGTTTCAGAAGCAAACGGATGCCAATAGCGCATAGAGACAAAAACTTGTGCTTCGGTTTCGGCCATGTTTGTTTTTAAAACACCCTCAAGGGCCTGAGCCTGGGCCTTTGTTAATTCAAGAATGGGTGAACGCCCGCCAATTTCTGCATATATTTTTTTGGCAACAGGTGCGCGCTTGAAAGAAATCCATTTAGCCAACAACCAACGAATTGGTGCGGGTGCGCTTATAATTGCTTTGTCGTTGAAAAGATTAAATAAAAACGGCTTTACCGCATCCGGGCTATCGGGGCCGCCAAGATTAAACAGCACAACAGCTAGTTTTTGCACGCCTTGTTTTTTTGCATCTTGTTTAGGCCCGCCTTGTTTAAGATTGAGCATTTCATTCTTCGCCCATTTTATTTTTTACCCTGAATAATTTCCGCAAGGCGGGAAACATTTTCCGGCGGAGTATGGGGAACTATGCCGTGGCCAAGATTAAAAATAAATGGACCAGCACCCAAAACATTAATTATGCGGCGGGCTTCGGCGTCCATTGCCTCACCACCTGCAACCAGCAGCAGGTTGTCCATGTTTCCCTGAACGGTCACATGTGGTTGAATATTATCACGCACCCATTCAAGCGGTACTGTCTGATCAACGCTTACGCCATCAACGCCTGTTTCTTTTACGAAATCCACATACATCGGCCCGGCCCCACGGGGGAAGCCAATAATTTTTACTTGCGGGTGAACTTTTTTAACCCGTCTAACAATTTCTGCATTTGGTTCAATCACCCAACGACGAAATTCATTTTCCGCCAATACGCCCGCCCAGCTATCAAAAAGTTGTAATGCTTCGGCCCCGTTTCTAACTTGTTCGATAAGATAACTAGATGTTGCATCAACCAATAAATCAATTAATCGCCTAAAAAAGACAGGATCGCCAATGGCAATACCACGTATAATTTCGTAATTTTTGCTGCCTTTTCCTTCGACCATGTAAGTTGCTACCGTCCACGGTGCGCCAGCAAAACCAATTAGTGCGGTTTCAGGTGGTATTTCTTTGGATAGCCTTCGCAAAATTTCATAAACCGGGGCTAAATGCTGATGAAAACCGTCAAGCTTGGTATCTAGTTTTTCCAATCCCGCTTCATTGGTAATGGGCTCTAAAATCGGTCCTTCACCCGTCTTAAATTCAACTTTTTGCCCCAAGGCATCGGGAATAACTAAAATATCAGAAAATAAAATCGCGGCGTCCATGCCATAACGACGCAATGGCTGCAGAGTTACCTCAACCGCAAGATCCGGCGAATAACAAAAATTAAGAAAATTTTTCGATTTTGCCCTTGTTTTCATATACTCAGGCAAATAACGGCCAGCCTGACGCATAAGCCAGAATGGTGGCGGGGTCACTGTTTGGCCATCAAGGGCCTGAAGGAATTTCTTTTTCATCATGGGTCAAACTTTTATCAGGTTTTGAGCTATCAACACACCTCTAACAATATATATATTTATATAAATAATTAGGTGGTGATTGTTGTAGTAGTCTGAATAACGGGGATTGTTATTTTCCACATGTTATCCCGTAAACCACTCAGATATTTATTTTAAGCAAATTTAAGAACCTAAAATACTGGATAACAAGGGATAAAATAAGACAATAAAGGGCAATATTCTAGATACAGTCTCATTTTTAATTTTTATAAACAAAACGGGCATAGTGTGGAAAATATTAGTTATATGACACCCATAAAGCACGAAGGCGCGTGTTTGTTGCAAAAGTGTAGAATGTTATACATATAAAAATAGTCCGGGATGATTTAAGGCTAAGGGGGGAGAAAAAAAACATATTTTTTTGAATACACTCCTTTTCCACAATTTATCCCCACATCATTAACATCACAACTTATCAATAAATCTCTGAGAATCTGGCAATAAGACTAAAAAATGAAAAAATTTCAATTTCACAAGGTATCCGATTCGACTGGCGAAACGTTGGAGGTTATGGCGCGCGCATGCCTTGCTCAATTTCCTGAAACCAGCGCAAATGAACATACATGGTCGATGATACGTTCTGAAGAACAGGTGCAAAATGTTCTCGATCAGGTAAAGGCTAATCCCGGGTTTGTAATTTTTACAATCGTTGATGATCATTTAAGTGAAAAATTGGTTCAAGGGTGTCGTGATTTAAAAGTTCCGTGCATCGATTTATTGAACCCGGTCTTAAGCCAGCTTGGAAATTATCTTGGGGCCGCGCAAATAGCCCGCCCCGGAAGCCAACACGTTATGGATGCGGATTATTATTCAAAAATTGACGCACTGCATTATGCGCTTGCTCATGATGATGGGTTATCTGTGCGCGACATTGAACAGGCCGACGTAATTTTATTTGGTGTATCTAGAACATCAAAAACGCCGACATGTATTTATTTAGCTAATCATGGATTAAAGGCTGCAAACATTCAGATTACACCGGGCATTACGGTTCCGCCTGAGGCGGCCAATGCCCAGCGTCCATTGAAAATAGGTTTGACCAAAGACCCCAAACGGCTTGTGCAAATACGTAAACAGCGATTGGAAATAAATGGCCAACATGAAGAAACCGATTATGTTGATCTTGGTTCGGTGTCGGATGAAATAAAAGAAGCAAACGCACTTTATAAAAAACACGGCTGGTCGGTAATTGATGTTAGCAAAAAATCTGTCGAAGAAACTGCCGCTACTATAATTCAGCTTCATCGTAAACGGCTGGAACAAGCATGAGCGCACCCAGCACCATAAAAGCAGGTGTAATTGGCTGGCCGGTGGGCCATTCGCTTTCACCATTGGTGCATGGTTTTTGGTTAGAACAGCTTGGTATTGGGGGAACCTACGAACGCATTGCAGTGGAACCTGAAAACCTTGAACGTGAATTACGCGCCCTTGGCCAAAACGGCTTTGCCGGGGTTAATATAACTGTTCCCCACAAAGAGGCAGCATTGGCAATTGTTGACGATGCCGACGATATGGCAAAAAAAATCGGTGCCGTTAATACCATTGTTGTTGGAAGTGATAAAAAACTTTTTGGTCTTAACACCGATGCTTTTGGTTTTATCCAAAACCTAAGAGAGGGCGTGCCGGGAGTTAATCTTAACGGCATAAGCGCAGCTGTGTTAGGTGCAGGTGGTGCCAGCCGCGCGGTGGTTGCGGCATTGTTGGCCGCTGGTGTGGGCGAAGTCCGCATTACAAATCGTTCTATGGAACGGGCAGAAAATTTGGCAATTGATCTTGCGTCACATTGGGCCGGGGAATTAGATGGTGAAATTGCAATTGTGCCATGGGAACATCGGGCAGCCGCATTAGATGGCGCAGGGCTTTTAGTTAATGCAACCACCCTTGGAATGCGCGGCAATGCGGAACTTGAAATATCCCTAGATGCGCTTTCAACTGATGCGGTGGTAAACGATATTGTTTATTCCCCGCTTGAAACAAAACTTTTGTTAGGTGCCCGCCAGCGCGGCAACCCGGTGGTTGATGGTATTGGTATGCTTTTGCATCAGGCGCGGCCCGGGTTTCATTTATGGTTTGGACAAGACCCCGAGGTAACCCCCCAACTGCGCGCCTACGTTTTAAAAGGCATCGATCAACAGGCGGGCCAATGAGCAGGCCTTTTGTGCTGGGGCTTACAGGCGCTATTGGCATGGGAAAAACCCAAACCGCGGCTGGTTTTTTAATGTTTGGCGTTCCGGTGTTTGATGCCGACAAAGCCGTTCATATGCTTCTTAGCCCCGGCGGAAAAGCAAGCAAAGATGTCGCGGTTATGTTCCCGCTTGCGGTGGTTGACGGCGTTATAGATAGGAAAAAACTTGGGCATATTGTTTTTAAAAGTATAGAAAAATTACATAGCCTTGAAGCAATACTCCATCCGTTGGTGGAAGATATGCAGAAAAAATTTATCGCCACCCACGCCCGCAGGCGCACGCCAGCGGTTGTTTTGGATATTCCGCTTTTGTTTGAAACAGGCGCCGATGCAAAAACTGATATGGTGGTGTGCGTTTATGCGCCCAGTTTTGTGCAACGCCCACGGGTCTTCGCCCGGCCCGGAATGGACGCCACCCGAATGGCGGCAATAGAAAATAACCAGTTTTCAGGCGAATTAAAATGTAAGCTTGCGGACTATGTTATATCAACCCGCGCTGGGCGAGCTGAAAGCTTGCGTCAGGTGCGTGAATTGGTAAAGATAATAAATAATTCATCGGCAAATGTTTGGTCCCCTCACTGGGGGCACAGTTATTGAAGTTAAAAGACGAAAAAGACAAAAGATAAAATAATATGCGTGAAATAGCTTTGGATACAGAAACAACCGGCCTTGACCCAAGGGCAGGGCATCGCATTGTGGAAATCGGTTGTGTTGAAATGATAAACCGGGTTGCCACCGGCAAGGTTTATCATCAATACATAAACCCTGAACGCGACATGCCGGCCGAGGCCGAAGCTATTCACGGGCTAAGCGAAAGCTTTTTAAGCACCCATCCGGTGTTTGAAAAAACCACCGATGATTTTTTAGAATTTATCGGTTCATCGCAGTTGGTAATTCACAACGCTGAATTTGATATGCGGTTTATAAATGCTGAACTTGCTTTGCTAGAGCGTGAGCCAATACCTATGGAGCGCACAACCGATACGGTTCGCATGGCGAGAAGAAAGTTTCCCGGCGCACCGGCCAACCTTGATGCTTTGTGTCGGCGTTTTAATATCGACAATTCAAACCGCGAACTTCATGGCGCGTTGCTTGATGCACGTTTGTTGGCCGATGTTTATTTAGAACTTACCGGCGGCAGGCAAACAGATCTTGGTCTTGCAACTGCTGGTGCAATGACGGCAAGCGGTGATGATGGTGCCACCCGCACCCAACGCGAAGCGCGCGTATTTGCCCCCAGTGCCGAAGAAGAGGCAGCCCATGCTGCGTTTCTTGACACCCTAACAAACCCTATCTGGCGAACTTAGCTAGCGAATTTGGGTAGAACTTGGGTAAACGATTTACTTTTTTGTAGTTGCTGCTGCCTGACCTTGTTGGTTTTGGGCGTTCTTTTGATACAGTGCAACAAAATCTATTGGCTGCAACGTTAGCGGCATGAAGCCACCATCACGGGTTGTGTTTGAAATAACGTTACGGGCATAGGGAAACAATATGCGCGGGCATTCTATCATAAGCATTGGCCCGGTGTTTTCTTCGGGTACGTTAATTGTAAATACACCCGCATATTTAAGTTCGGTAATAAAACCAACTTCGTCGCCTATTTTCATTTCCGCGCCAAGGTTAAGTGTCACCTCATAGGTGTTTTCTATGCCTTCCATTTTAGAGACCCCCAGATCCACAGTAACGTTAAGGTCTGGCTGGGCATCTTGCATTTTGTTGAAAATTATCGGGGTGTTTGGGGCCTCAAAGGAAAGGTCCTTAATATATTGTCCGTTGATGATTAGGGGCGGGGCTTCGGCACCATCTTGTTGATTGGCGCCCGTATCGTTGCTGTCTGTCATGTTGTTAATTTTCCCTGCTTAAATTTAGGTCTGATGCGATAAAATATTAATTGATTATAGATTTGCACTATTTATTGGCCATCGTCTTTTTTAATTTCTTCAAATTCACCCTCTATGATTACACCCTTTTCAACCCGGCGTTGGTTGTGGTGTGTGTTATCTCGGTCCTCACCCCTATGGTATTTGGGGGATTGAGAGTATTGAGGGTGCCCACGGCGTTGAGCGTGTTGAGTGTGGGCACTAAAATGCGCCCGGGCTTGTAGCTTACTCCCTAAAAACGCACGTAATGGCGGTATTAACAGCAGAAATCCCAGTATATCCGTCATAAATCCAGGCGTTAGCAGCATGGCACCCGCTATAAATAATGCTATTCCGTCAAAGGCGGCTCCGACTGGAAATGCCCCACCTCCTATACCATTGGCCCCCATACCATTATTGAGTCCATTATTGAATTTTTTTAACACCCCAAGGCCTTGAATTCGCACCAGTGTTAGCCCGACTACCGCGGTTAATATAACCAACCCAACGGTAGTCCAGCCCCCAACCCAGCCCCCAACCTCGATAAAAAGGCCAATTTCGATTAGCGGAACCGCTATGAATAACAATAAAATTAGCAAACCCAACACTTGCTCCTTTCGCTACTAAGGCTTATTTAATCTGAAACCAAACCGATGCAAGCGGTTGGGCCCTAATTAGTTTACAAATAATACCCTAGCTTAACTTAACGCCCAACTGTTGCCCCAATCATCCGGCACCTTTAACTTGTTAGACCATTAGCTTATTAAACAAGACTATAATAAATTCAGACGCTAATCCTCAAAGGAACTTCAGAGAGCCAATATGCAATATTTCGACATAATTCTTTTTGCCCTTATAGCAGTTTTTCTTGTGCTCAGGTTACGCTCAATGCTTGGTGGCCGCGATGGTTTTGATGGCAACAACGAGGGCGATCAACCCAATGATAAGCGTGGCGGCATGGACGGCGAAAACAACGTAATTCGCCTACCTGAAAACCGCGCCAACGAAACCCCGGCGGTTGATATAGACGTTAATGCGCCAGCAGAGGCAGACGCATTTGAAGAAGGCCCACTGAAAGATGGAATTAGGGCCATTGTTGCGGCCGATCCTTCGTTCAAGGCTCGTGATTTTGTTGATGGTTCTAAAATGGCATTTGAAATGATCCTTTCATATTATTCCGAAGGAAACGAAAAAGCGTTAAAGCCATTATTGAGCGCAGAAGTTTTTGCAAACTTTAGCCACGCAATTCGTGAGCGGGAAGAAAAAGGCCAAACCCTCGAAGAAATACTGGTTGGTATAAGCACCGCACAGCTGGTCGAAGCATCCATGGAAGATACCAACGCGCTGGTAACGGTAAAATTTGAAAGTGAACAAATAAGTTCGTTGCGTGACGAAGACGGCACAGTTATTGAAGGTGACGATAGCCGGGTTGATAAAGCGGTTGATTTTTGGACGTTCTCACGCAATACCCGTTCGCGCGATCCCAACTGGGCACTTGTTG
>DAOWFB010000143.1 GCA_030638205.1 Thalassospiraceae bacterium | reverse complement strand
TGGCCGGGTTTGTTTTTAAGGGCTTTCTTGCCTGACCCGGGCGGGGCATCTGCTATTTCGGGTGAATGGTACGGATGGTCCATATTAACGCTGACAGATTGTTTAGTGATTTTTTCGATATCAAACAAATAATCGCGTTCTTCATTATCGCAAAAAGATATCGCCTTGCCTTCGGTTCCGGCACGGGCCGTGCGGCCAATGCGGTGAACATATGTTTCAGGATCATTGGGTAGATCAAAATTAATAACGTGGGTTACACTATCAACATCAATACCGCGCGCGGCAATGTCGGTGGCTACCAGTATTCTCAACTTTCCTTTTTTGAAACCATCAAGTGCGTTTTGCCGTGCGTTTTGGCTTTTATTGCCATGAATTACGCCTGCACGAACGCCTTCGTGGCCAAGGTGTTTTGCCACCCGGTCTGCACCGTGTTTGGTGCGGGTAAATATAAGCGCACGGGAAATGCTTTTATCTTTTAAAATGACACTTAAAAGGTCACGCTTTTTTGCTTTTTGCACAAACAGAACTTTTTGATCGATCCGCTCGGCCGTGGTTGATTGGGGTGCAACTTCAACCTTGATGGGGTCTTTTAATAATCCGGCCGCTAACTTGGCTATGGCAGGCGGCATGGTGGCTGAAAAAAGAACGGTTTGACGGTCATGGCCAATCATTGCTGCTATTTTGCGAACATCGGGAATAAAACCCATATCCAACATTCTGTCTGCTTCGTCCAAAACAAATATTTCAACTGCATCAAGACGTAATTTACGCTGTTGCAACAAATCCATCAGGCGACCCGGCGTGGCTATGACTATGTCAACGCCTGCGTTTAATGCCTTGATCTGTGCCTTCATCGGTGCGCCACCGAATATGTTGGTTGATTTAATATTTAGGAACTTGCCATAGGTACGCACGCTGTCACCGATTTGTACGGCAAGCTCGCGCGTTGGTGCCAGTATCAGGGCACGGGGATGGCCCGGTGCAGGGCGGCCATTGGCGGTCTCGGTCAGGTTCTGAAGCATAGGCAGAACAAAGGCGGCGGTTTTTCCGGTGCCGGTCTGCGCTACGCCAAGAAGATCTCGGGCCCCCAATAGATGAGGTATTGATTGGGCCTGGATCGGCGTAGGTGCCGCGTAGCCCTCGGCGGATGTAGAACGCCGCAGGGGCTCGATCAATTCGAGCCCGGAAAAATCATTCATGTAATGTCTCTTTTCATGCCGCATTTTGCGGCTAAATTATCACGCAGTAATTTATGCGTGGCACTGCATATGCAGTGAGGTATTTTGTATTGAGGTAAAAGGAAGCCGGGGAACACCATTCAATGAATGGGGAACCCCGGCCAACCTCTTAAAAAATATCAGTATTAGTCGCGAAGTTTGATTTCTTCGGCGGCTTCTTTGCCGTCACGACCAGCAATCAATTCATAGGTTACTTTTTGTCCGTCCTGGAGCGATCCAATACCGGAACGCTCAAGTGCTGAGATGTGAATGAAGGCATCTTTGCCGCCATCTTCAGGTTCGATAAACCCATAACCCTTGGTGGCGTTAAACCATTTCACGGTGCCGTTAGCCATAGTAGTAGTTCCTTTTACATTTATAAGTTACGCACATCAGCAACATGCCGATAACGCGGTTCAAACGCTCACAATGTCAGGAAAGTAACTTGGCCGACCGCGTATTCACGGGGTTCAATCAGGGCACACACAAGACGACTGTGCAACGTAGTAACGGGGTTGATATATACCTTTATCCGCTAAAGTCAAGGACATGGCCAAAATTTCACTTGCGTTAAAGTAGTAATTGATACCCCCTAAAATGAATGCGCCATGCCAGCAAGCACCTTATTTTTGGACGGTTTTTTAAGATCACACCCCCCATATGGGGGGTGTTTTACCTGTATTGCGTTTATATTGTTGATTTTGAATATAATTTTATGCAAAATGTGTTTATGGTATTAACTATATAGGAACTAATTCCTATATAGTTAATTTATTTATGTTATGGGGGAAAAATTGAAAATATTAAACCATTCGCTTATCGGCGTTACGGCTTTTGCCGCGTCCATAATATACCTTTCATATCCACCAAATGCTTATGCGGCAGAACAAATAGGTGTATCGGCGGCGGTTCGTGGAAATGTGGAGCTAATTCAACAAGGGCAAACCCCTAGAAAAGCCAGTAGCGGCATCCCGGTTTATTTTGAAGAAAAAATCATCAGCGCAGCGGATTCAGGAATGCAACTAATGCTGCTGGATAAAACCACCTTTACCGTTGGCCCTGATTCCGAAATTGTTATTGATGATATGGTTTATGACCCCAGCGGTGAATCATCTCTTGCGGTCAGCGTTGCCAAAGGGGCATTTCGTTATCTTTCTGGCGAAATTGGTAAAAAAAACCCACAAAACGTAAGAATTAACACCCCAACTGGTGAAATAGGTATTCGTGGCACGAACCTTTTTGCCACCCAAACAAACGGCAAATGGTTCTTTGGCCTGCTTGGCCCGGGACCAAATAATAATACCGGCGATAAGCCCGGCGGATTTGTATTTAAAAATAATCAGGGCGAGGCCAAAGTAACGCGCCCGGGATATGGTTTTGCGGTTGATGTTGGCGGTGCCCCTGGCACCGTTGGCCCCATTCCACCAGAAGTATTTGCCAAGTTCAGCGAAGCCTTGGCCAAACAAGAAGAAAAGAACGGCGATGGCGATGCCAAAACCGAAGCAAAAACTGAGAGCAGCAGCGATGGAAAATCGTCTTTGGCATCCACCGAAGAAGCATCCGGGCAAAAACAGGCGGTAACACAGGCTGTTGCTATTACCCAACAGATAACTCAAGCGGTTCAAAACGAGGTGATGGCGATATCCACCGCCGTAGCCACCGCCGAAAGTATGTCTTTTAAGCTGCTGACCTATGATGAGGTCCGTGCATATTCCGGCTCAGCTAATTACGCCGTAACTGGCGCAAAATTATACGGAGATCCATACAAGTGCGATTGCTCTGGCTCTATTAATCAAGCACAGCTGGAAGCTGAATATGCACATTATAATAGTAAAAGCCCAGGTTCAGCGGTGGGAAGCTATGATTTTTCCGTGACCGCAAACTTCACCTCCCGCACACTTACTGGCGGTTGGAGCAACATAAATGTTAATGGGTCGGCATTGGGCGGCACTTCAATAACCAGTGAAAATCTTGGTCTTGATGCCTCTACAAATGCCAGCGGTGTCCTAGATTATAGTTCTTTAACTGGCACCTTTGACCCAACAACCATATCAAGACAATCAACCGCTGATAGTAACTATTGGATTGAGGGCGGTATGGTGTTTCTTGATGGTGGAGGCGCACTCAAACCAAACCTGGGCCAGGGTCTGTTTATTGCAACTTCGGGCGTTGGTGATGTTGTTGGTGGTATTGAATTAATTACGCCAAAGTAAAGTGGGATAATAAATTGAAAAAAATTATATTAAGCACAATTTCTTTTGTACTCATAAGCGGCGTTAGTTTTTCTGCCCTTGCCCAATCTGATGCGGGGGGCCAACTCCTAGAAACAACAGATCGTGAAGTTACCTATCAAGATCTTTTAAAAGACCCGGACAATGTAGAATTAAATATTCTTTATGCGCGCTATCAAATTTCTCAAGGCAACCTTACCGATGCTCAGGCGGCATTAGAGCGCATATTGCTGATGCACCCCGATGTTTCGGTTGTACGTATGCTTTATGGTTTAGTTTTATTTCGCCTTGATAACCTTGTCGATGCCGAGGTTGAATTTAATAAATTGCTTGATAGCGATATATCAGATGCCGATAAAGCCTTGGTGCAGGGCTACCTTGAGCAAATTGCCAGCAAGCAAAAGCGAACCCACATAACCCTTACTGGTGGATTTGGTGTGCACTATGACAATAATCGTAATTCGGCAACCAAATCAGGCCAGCTTTCGTTGATTGATGTTACCTTTGCCTCTGGGGTTAAGAAAAAAAGCGACATTGGCGCAATGTTAAATGCATCAGCTGAAATACGTTACGACCTTGGTTTTCAACGCCCGCAGGATGCGTATGGAAAAATATCATTGATGGCCGACCAGATGGCCAATCAAAGAGCGCAAAACATGTTTTTAGGAAGAATTGATATTGGCACAACCATGCAAGTCGATATTGGTAAAATAGATATCTCAACCAATATCAGCAAAATAAATGTGGATCGCAAAGCATACATGACCACTTATGGCGCGCACGCACGTTGGGATGCAAATCCCGGTGAAACTTATACGCCATATGTTGAGGGAACCTATCAGTATCAGTTTTATAATGGCCTTCAGGGCGTAACGGCCGCACCGCAAAAAACCGGCAATCGTTGGGATGGAAAAGTTGGCCTGCAGACAACATCATTAATAAAAAACGGCATATCCGGCGTTAGCGTTAATTATACCGTCAAACAAGCACGTAAAACCCATAATGAATTTAAAGGCTATGGATTAGGGCTAGACCACACCCAAGTATTTGAAAAAGGGCGTTTTTTATTGGGTAGATTGTCGTTTAATAAAGATGCTTATTCCGACCCCGATTCGTTTATTAGTAGTGCCATTAAACGCAGTGATAAGCGTTATGGCGCATCCATAACCGCCGGTGCACCATTAGGGTCGTTTGTTGAAAACAACACCATGCCCAGTGCATTAAACGATGTAATCATAACCGCCACGGTGGAAAGATCTGATACCAGATCAAACATAGTTAATTATGAATATAACAACTGGCGTAGTCAGTTTATGATAAATAAAACCATCAGGTTTTAATTAAAAAAGGCGAGTCAATCAGACTCGCCTTTATTTTTGAAAGAACGCCGCATAAGCGGCGGCGACCACTTGGTCGCTAGATTATAAAAAACACCTTATTGCAAAATGCGAGGCTCAGACGCGGCCTTGGCTTGAATTGCGTCTTCGGTTTTTTCCCAGACACGTTTGGCAATGGCTTTATACGCCATAGCATGTGCGCCATCGGGGTCGGAAACCACAACCGGGTTGCCGCCATCAGATGTTTCTCGTATTTGGATATCTAGTGGTATTTCACCCAAAAACTCCATGCCCACGGTTTCGGCTTCTTTCTTTGCGCCGCCATGGCTAAATATATTGGTGTGCTCACCACAATGGGGGCAGGCGAAGTAGCTCATATTTTCGATAATGCCCAAAACCGGTACATCGACCTGACGGAACATGTTTAATCCCTTGCGGGCATCTAAAAGCGCAATGTCTTGCGGGGTTGAAACAATGATGGCCCCGGTCAACGGCACCTGTTGTGCCATGGTCAGTTGTACATCGCCTGTTCCCGGCGGCATATCAACTACCAATACGTCAAGCGTTCCCCAATTAACATCGCGCATCATTTGTATTAGTGCAGACTGAACCATTGGCCCACGCCAGACGACTGGTGTTTCTTCATCGACCAAAAAACCTATGGACATACATTTAATGCCGTGCCCTTCCATGGGGTCTAGGGTTTTTCCGTTTGGTGATTGGGGCTCGCCTGATATGCCCAACATCCGGGGCTGTGAGGGGCCGTATACATCGGCATCCAATAGGCCAACTTTTAATCCTTGGTCTTTAAGCGCAAGCGCAAGGTTTACAGCGGTGGTTGATTTGCCAACCCCGCCTTTGCCCGATGCCACGGCAATTATTGATTTTGCGCCGGGCAATAATGGCGCATCTTCAGCGGGCGCACCGTGGGAATGATTGTGGCCGTGGCCATGGTCGTGCCCGCTATTGCCGCCGCCAGCATGTCCGCCCGGTTCGCTCTCGGCTGTCAGCACTACGGTTGCTGAAAGAACACCTTCCAGCGCGTGGATGACTTTTTCCGCTTCTTTGCGTATGGGTTCGGCGCCTGCACCCACCGAAGGGGGAACCACAACAGCCATAACAACATGGCCGTCTTGAACCTGCAGGCCCTGCACCATGCCCTTGGAGACGATGCTTTTGCCTCCATCCATTACGCCTTCTAGTGCTTTTAAAACTTGGTCTTCAGATATCTGTGAAGCCTGCGTCATACTAGTTTTCTCCAATTGGGGGATTTAACGGTTTTAAATGGTTTATTTGGGGTGTCAATATGGGCCCCAAAGCTCTATCTCTTTGCATTCTCTTTGCGTTGCAACGGGCCCTTACCTGCCCTATAAGCGTCACATTCATCATGTATTGGCATTAGATATAGGTAAATACATTAGTTTTATCAAATATAAATAATGAATAATTAGTCGAGCGGCTTGATTTTTTTGCTTATACACCCATTTTTGTTGAGTAATTTTTTTAGTTCCACTGAATATATAGTAGCTAAACACAGGGAAGGAAAATAGTGAATGGCCTGGAAACCACAAGGCGGCGGCCCATGGGGCGGCGGAGGCGGCGGAAAAGAACCATGGGGTGGCGGTGGTAATGCCGGCGGCCCCGGTCAGCCCGATATTGAAGAACTATTGCGCCGTTCGCAGGATAGTTTCAAAAAAATGATGCCGGGTGGCATTGGTTCGGGTCGTGGCATTATGCTGGCTATTTTAGCCGCTATTACCCTTTGGCTAGCCAGTGGTGTTTACCGGGTTGATGCCGGTCATCAGGGCGTGGTCATGTTGTTTGGTAAATTTGTCCAAACTTCCATGCCGGGTCTGCATTGGTATTTCCCCGCACCCATAGGCAGGGTTCTGACCCCCGACGTGGAACAGGTTAGGCGTACCGATATCGGCTTTAGAAGTGCCGGTGATGGCCGCACTGCGTTTGGTCGGGCACCTACTGCCGAACGCGATGTGTTGGAAGAAAGCATGATGTTGACCGGCGATCAAAATATAGCCGACGTTGATTTTTCCGCCCAGTGGAAGGTAAAGGACGCGAGCCAGTTTCTATTTAACATTCGCGACCCGGAAACCACGGTAAAATTGGCATCTGAAAGCGCAATGCGTGAAGTAATTGGCCAGACAACATTGCAAAAAGCAATGACCAGTGGCCGTCAGCAAGTAGCCGATAGCACTCGGCGTTTGCTACAAGATATTTTAGATTCTTATGGTGCCGGCATCACCATTACCCAGGTGCAGTTGTTGAAAGTTGATCCACCGGAAAAAGTTATTGATGCCTTCAACGAAGTTCAGCGTGCGCGTCAGGATAAAGAGCGCAAGCAGAACGAGGCTGAAACATATCGCAATAAAATTATTCCAAATGCACGCGGTG
>DAOWFB010000174.1 GCA_030638205.1 Thalassospiraceae bacterium | reverse complement strand
TGTGTTTCAGGCAGTCGCCCTGGCTGCGGTTGTTTATTTCTTTTATATAATTTTTCAAAATACCCTTACCAATATGGAAAACCGGGGAATTACCACCGGTTTTGCCTTTCTTGATAATCCTGCCGGCTTTGGTATTTTAATGACTCTTGTCGAATACGATGAGTCATTCACATACGGCAGAACATTTCTTGTTGGCTTTTTAAACACATTACTTGTCGCATTTTTAGGCATCATACTGGCAACCGCAGTTGGTTTTGTCATGGGCATTGCGCGCCTATCAAACAACTGGATAATTTCAAGGTTGGCCGCTGTATATATTGAAACGTTGCGCAATATACCGTTGCTGCTGCAAATATTTTTCTGGTATTTCGCGGTGCTGCAAGTTCTTCCCGGGCCGCGCAATAGTTATTCGTGGTGGGATTCGTTTTTTCTCAGCAATCGTGGCTTTTATTCTCCGGCCCCTGTGTTTGAAGCTGGCTCAGGCGCGGTAATCGGCGCGTTTGTAGTTGCGGTTGCCCTGATAATTGCAATAGCTAGGTGGGCCGGAAAAAGACAAGAAGCAACCGGTCAACAATTTCCAACGGTTTATGCTTCCATAGGGCTTTTATTTGGCTTGCCACTAATTGCCTTTTTCCTTTCAGGCATGCCCATAGGGCTGAGCTATCCCGAACTAAAAGGATTTAATTTCAAGGGCGGATTTGTGATAATCCCTGAATTGATGGCGTTGCTTTGGGCGCTGTCTTTTTATACCGCAGCATTTATCGCCGAAATTGTTCGCGCCGGTATTTTGGCCGTTAGTCACGGCCAGACCGAAGCCGCCCATGCACTGGGCGTTAGAAACGGACCAACCTTAAAACTGGTGGTTATTCCGCAAGCCTTGCGCGTTATTATTCCGCCGCTTACCAGCCAGTATCTTAACTTGACCAAGAACTCGTCATTGGCAACGGCCATTGGTTACCCAGATCTTGTTGCCGTGTTCATGGGGACAACCCTAAATCAAACTGGGCAAGCAGTTGAAATTGTCGGCATGACAATGGCAGTTTACCTTGCCGTCAGTCTTGCCATTTCCAGTATCATGAACTGGTATAACAAGCGCAAAGCATTGGTGGAGAGATAATTAATGAGCGGTTTTAAGGAAATAGCAGACATGCCACCACCGGCAAGTACAACCGGTGTGGTTGGCTGGGTGCGCCAGAACCTTGTATCAACACCAATGAATACATTTTTCACGTTTATTGGTTTGTATTTGATTTATCTTCTTCTTCCGCCAGTATTAGATTGGGCCATATTCAGCGCCACCTTTAGCGGCGAAGATGGTGCCGCTTGCACAGGAACCGGTGCCTGCTGGGCTTTTGTTAGGGCAAGAATAACATTGTTCATTTATGGTTTTTATCCATCAGAAGAATACTGGCGGATGAATTTAGTATTTGCTTTGTTGGCAATTACGTTTGTGCCACAGTTTTTTGATGCGTTCCCCTATAAAAAATGGTTTGGCATTTTTTCCCTTACCGGGTTTCCGTTTATTTCATTTTACCTTATTTCCGGTGATATTCTTGGTCTGGCCCACGTTGAAACCGAATCATGGGGTGGGTTATCGCTTACGCTGATTTTGTCTTTTGTTGGCATTATTGCAGCATTGCCGTTTGGTGTTTTGCTGGCATTGGGCAGGCGTTCAAACATGCCCATAATCCGCACCATGTGCATTATATTTATTGAGCTATGGCGCGGTGTTCCGCTTATTTCGGTTTTGTTTATGGCATCCGTCATGTTGCCGCTGTTCCTGCCCGAAGGCGTTACCTTTAACAAACTGCTGCGCGCCATGATTGGCATTGTCATGTTCCAGTCGGCATATATGGCCGAGGTTATCCGTGGCGGATTGCAAGCCATACCCAAGGGCCAATACGAAGCGGCCAGCGCATTGGGCCTGAGCTATTGGAAATCCATGACCTTTATCATTATGCCGCAGGCATTAAAATTGGTGATACCCGGCATTGTTAATACCTTTATCGCGCTGTTTAAAGATACCACGCTGGTGCTGATTATCGGTTTGTTTGATGTTCTAGGATCTGTTCAGTCTGCGATAGTTGACCCGGCATGGCGCGGTGTATCGACCGAAGGATATGTGTTTGCCGCATTTTGCTTTTGGGTATTTTGTTTTGGCATGTCACGCTATTCGATGGCACTGGAACGTAAACTGCACACCGGCCATAAAAGATAGTTTTAATTCGAAATATATATTTTAAGGAAAACCCAATGTCCGCAACCGCAACAAACATCCAATCCTCACCCGACGGAAACAATTTTGCCATTGAGATAAAGGGTATGCACAAGTGGTATGGCCAGTTTCATGTGTTAAAGGACATAAACCTTGAGGTTAAACAGGGCGAACGTATTGTTATTTGCGGGCCATCGGGTTCTGGTAAATCCACCATGATACGCTGCATCAACCGTTTGGAAGAGCACCAGCAAGGCCAGATTATGGTTCAAGGTATCGAGCTTACGGATGATCTAAAAAAGATTGATGAAATCAGACGCGAAGTCGGAATGTGTTTTCAGCATTTTAATTTGTTTCCACACTTGACGGTTTTAGAAAATTGCACCCTTGCGCCAATATGGGTTCGTAAAATGCCCAAGGCCGAGGCCGAAGAAGTTGCAATGAGCTTATTGGAAAGGGTTAAAATCCCCGATCAGGCGGCTAAGTTTCCCGGTCAGCTTTCCGGCGGTCAGCAACAGCGTGTTGCCATTGCCCGTTCGCTTTGTATGAACCCTAAAATAATGTTGTTTGATGAGCCGACCTCGGCGCTTGATCCGGAAATGATCAAAGAAGTGCTGGACGTTATGGTTGAGCTGGCTAACGAGGGCATGACCATGCTTTGCGTAACCCACGAAATGGGTTTTGCCAAAATGGTTGCCGACCGGGTTATATTTATGGATGTGGGACAAATTGTCGAAGAAAACAATCCGCATGAATTCTTTGATAACCCGCAACACGACCGCACCAAATTATTCCTGAGCCAAATATTGGATCATTAATTCATAGATAAAATCAGGCCTGTAAGGGGGGACAAATGCCGTCAGCACATAAAAGCTTAAGAGAACGCGCAGACGAAACCACAAGCACCATTCAGGAAATACTTGGCATTTCGGCAGAAAGCCATTCCAAAGAAGTTTCTAATGCGGTGGAAAAAGCAATCATTGCCGCTTTGTTAGAAGAGCGCGAACGTTGCGCCAAGGTGGCGTTCGAGTGTTGCGCCGAAGATCAGGACAAGGCCCACAAGGTTGCCGACGAGGTTCGCCGCATTCGTAACGCACTGGTTACTAATCTTTCCTCTATGAGGTGAAGAGGCTCAAGGCTGTGCGCTAAAGAGGCTCAAGGCTGTGAGATAAAGCGGCTCACGGCTGTAAGGTAAAGCCGCTCTACTCCTCGGCCAGAAATTAAGGCGCAACCTCTACCCTGTTGCAGAAACTAAGGCCCGATGGGAACATCCGGGTTGTTTCCCCATTCGGCCCACGATCCATCATAAACGCTGCTATCGGTTACGCCCACAAGATGGAGCGCAAATGTAACCACGCACGCGGTCACGCCCGAACCACAAGTTGAAACAATTGGCTTTTCCATATCAACCCCGGCCTCATTAAAGGCAGATTTAATTTCACCTGCATCTTTAAAGGCAAAATCCTTGGACGGATCCATCAATTTGGTAAACGGTAGGTTGATGGAACCGGGAATGTGTCCGCGCCGTTCGGTCGGGCGCGGTTCGTGATCGATACCGGCAAAGCGACCTTCGTTGCGGGCATCAATTACCTGGAATTGGCCGCTTTCAATGTTGGCCAGAATTTCTTTTCGTGATTTGACAAGCTCTGGTCGAGGCTCTGGGGTGAAATGTGCCGGCGGCAATATTGGCTCGACACGTTCCATCGGGCGTTTTTCCCGACCCCATTTGAGCAGCCCGCCATCAAGCACCGAAACATTTTCATGGCCGAACGCCCTAAACATCCACCAAACTCTGGTTGCCGCCATGTATCCGCCGTTGCCGTCGTAAATAACAACATGGCTTTTGGGGCCTACGCCCATGACGTCAACCGCTTCTTTGAATTTCTCCATTGCTGGAAGCATATGCGGAAGCAACACCGTAGTATCGGCTATTTCATCTATGGGAAAATATGACGCACCGGGTATATGGCGATAGGTGTATTCTTCATAGGCATCACGATCAGCGTGGGCCAAGTGATAGGTCGCGTCTATTACACGCACCTCGGGGTTGTCTAGATTTTCTTCCAGCCATTCGGTGCTTACAAGTGCTTGTGGGTTGGTGTAGGCCATTTTTTATTCCCCCTTTTTCCATTTTTTTGTTGGGAATGTTTTACACCAATATGGTAACGCCATTTGGGCCCAAGCCCAAAAAATAATTTACTTATTAATGTTTAAGGCCAATCTTCTTTAAAGCCAGTCGGGGCAGGGCAGGCCTTTTTCTTTTAAGAACTGGGGATTGAAGAGCTTGCTTTGATAGCGTGTTCCAAAATCACCCAAAATTGTAACAATGGTGTGGCCCGGCCCCATTTTTTTAGCCAGCCTTATGGCGCCAGCAACATTAATGCCGCTGGAACCGCCAAGGCACAGACCTTCATTTTTGAGAAGGTCAAAAATTATAGGCAATGCTTCTTCGTCAGAAATTTGAAAGGCTTCATCAATAATCGCGCCTTCCAGGTTGGCGGTAATGCGCCCTTGGCCGATACCTTCGGTTATGGAGCTGCCTTCGGATTTAAACTCACCAGCTGTGTAATAACTAAAAAGCGCAGCCCCCATTGGGTCGGCAAGACCAATAACCACGTCTGAATTTTTTTCTTTTAATGCCATGCTTACGCCGGCCACGGTTCCACCGCTTCCGGCGGCACAAATAAAGCCATCGATTTTGCCTCCCGTTTGTTCCCATATTTCCGGCCCGGTGGACAGCATATGGGCATCGCGGTTTGCGGTGTTGTCAAATTGGTTGGCCCAAATGGCACCATTGGGTTCAGTTTCGGCCAGCTCGAGCGCCTTGCGCTCGGACGCATGAACATAATTATTGGGGTCTTTATAAGGAACGGCCGGAACTTCTATTAATTCAGCACCGCAAAGACGAATAGTGTCTTTCTTTTCATCGCTTTGGGTTTCGGGAATAATTATTACCGTTTTATAGCCGAGCGAATTTCCCACCAAGCTAAGGCCAATTCCGGTGTTTCCAGCGGTGCCCTCAACTATTGTGCCGCCCGGCTTTAAAAGGCCACGTTTTTCGGCATCGCGAATAATATATAGCGCAGTTCTATCTTTGACCGACCCACCCGGGTTCATAAATTCGGCCTTGCCCAGTATTTCGCATCCCGTTGCTTCGGAGGCGGCATTAAGGCGAATAAGTGGGGTGTTGCCGATGGCGTCGGCTAGGTCTTTTTTGATTGTCGCGGGCATGTTTTTTATCTTCTTTATGAGTTTTACATTAGTATTAATGTGAAATATATTATACCAACAAAATAATTGTGTTGGTGCTGAACATAGGCCCGAAAGACTAGTTTATCAAGAAATTAGCAAAATAAAATATAATGCCTATCCGCCCCAGCGTGCCTTTAATGATGCGTGATTGGCAGCAAACCACTGCATGGCGATAAGCGTCATGGAATTTACAAAACGGCCTTCATCAATCCATTTTAAGGCCTTAGCAACATCAACGGACAATACGCGGATGTCTTCGTGCTCTTCGGTTAGGCCGTGTATTCCACCGGCATCAGCTGCGTTTATCCGGGCGCAAAACAAAAACATGCTTTCGGTTGTGCCGCCGGGGCTTACCAGATAGTGGGTAATGGGAACCATATCTAGCACATGGCAATTTGCTTCTTCAATCGCTTCGCGTTTTATAACGCCTTCGGGGGTTTCGCCTTCGTCAATTATTCCCGCCACAATTTCCAAAAGCCACGGCGAGAATTCTTTTTCATCAAACCATGGTGATTTTAATGCGGCAAATGCACCGGGGCGAAATTGTTCGATGAAAACAAGTTTTTCAATATGGGGGTCGTAAAGAATTGCCGCCGCGGCGTGGCCGCGTTCAAATATTTCACGGCTCATTTCACCGCTCGTGCCGCCACCATGAAGAGTGTGGCGTAAAATATATTTATCTAACTTGAAATATCCATCCCAGACGCGGTTTTTTTCAACTACTTCGACATCATCTGCTTTGAAATTTTCGCTTGAATGGGGCTTGTCGCTATCGGTCAAAAACCTAACCCCAAAACCTGCCGGAAACACCAACCACTATATTAATCAGGCCAAGAACCATATTGGTCGCAACGGTGCGGCGTATAACACCTAGCTGCTTTGCCGCTTCGGGCCATGCCTCACCGGCAACGGACATTTTAAATTTTTTGTAGGGGATAAAATAAACAAAAACAAAAAGCACAATCATAACCCAACCGAGTATGTGCATTAGTTCAACATGGTGTCCGGCGGCGGCAAAGCCACCGAAATCATAATAAACCATTGAATAACCGCTTGCCGGAATAACGATTGCCGAAATCCACACCCACATGAAAAATTTTGGAAATACTTTTGACCAAACGCCAAGCCGTTCGGGTGGGGCAAGAAAGCCAAGCGATGGTCGCAAAAAACCCCACGCAAAAACCATTCCCCCGACCCAGATAACCGCGCCAAGGGTGTGAAGTGAATTTACATAAGGAAAAAGCATGTCCATGCTTTAATGTTGGCGTGTCAACATCCGTCAATCAAGCGGTGTTTGAGCCCACCTTGTAACCATATGAATTATAATATTAAATTTAAGAAAAGCGTTCCCAGCCAATGCCGCTAATGTCGACTTCGGGGTGGACACCACGGGCAAGGCTGGCAATGATTCGCCCCGAACCAGCAGCCATTGTCCAACCTAGTGTGCCGTGCCCGGTGTTTAACAAAAGATTTTCCTGTCTCCCGCGCCCGATAACCGGAACACCATCGGGTGTGGATGGGCGCAGCCCTGTCCAAAATTCTGACCTCGTTTCGTCGCAGGCATTTGGAAAAAGGTTGGTTGCCAAATCCATGGTCATTGCCGATCTGCTATCCTCAATTTCGTTATTATAACCATTAAACTCGGCAGTCCCGGCAACACGCAGTCGGTTGCCCAGTCTGGTGAAAACCATTTTATGTTCGGTGTCTGTAATGCTGACATTGGGTGCGCCTAAGGTATTTGTTATGGGCATTGTAAGCGAATATCCCTTTATTGGATAAATCGCCAAATTAATGCCCGTGCCCTTGATTGCTGCGGGCGAATGACTACCTAGCGCCAAAACAAAAACATCACCCTTTATTTCACCACCGTTTTCTGGGGCGTCGGTGATTACACTTTTAACTTTCCACATATCGGTATTTAGGCCATGCACGTTTACGCCATAACGAAATGAAACACCCATTTCGATACATTTTTTTTCAAGCTCTTTGGTAAATGCATAGGCATCACCGCTTTCATCATGCGGGCACCATGTTCCGCCCACAAGTGTATCGGTTGAACCGGCCAACGCAGGCTCAAGATCTATACATCCCTTGCGGTCAAGCACCCGTCTTTCACAGCCCAATTCACC
>DAOWFB010000177.1 GCA_030638205.1 Thalassospiraceae bacterium | reverse complement strand
TCAATATCACCCCGCCCCTCAAGCCGGGATTTGATTTGCAGGCCGGTTGTGCCGACCGAACCATCAATAAATACTTTTGCGCTCATTTAACTATTCCACATAAAAATTGGCAAAAAACGCCAAAAAAATCGGGCACCCCCGAAGGAGATGCCCGATAATAAGACAAATTCCAATAAAGGGGAATTAACGTTTCGAGAACTGGAAGCTTCGGCGGGCTTTAGCGCGACCGAATTTCTTACGTTCAACAACACGGCTATCACGAGTAAGGAAGCCACCTTTTTTGAGCACCGCACGTAGGGTTGGCTCATAGCTGGTTAGTGCCTTGGAAATACCATGACGAACCGCACCGGCTTGGCCGGACAAGCCGCCACCGGTAACTGTTGCCACAACATCGAACTGGCCTTCGCGGGCAGATTCTGAAAACGGCTGATTGATAAGCATGCGCAAAACCGGGCGAGCAAAATATGTTTCCTGCTCACGACCATTAACAACAATCTTGCCGCTGCCGGGTTTGATCCATACGCGGGCAATGGCATTTTTACGTTTGCCGGTTGCGTATGCACGGCCCTGTGCGTCCAATTTTTGCACGCGTACAATTGCTTCGGTAGAAACGGCGTCAGTTGCTACTGCTGCAACTTCGCCTTCTGCCGGGGTGCCTGCGACTATGTCTTTCAGGTCTTCGAGTGTTTTTGTTTCTTCACTCATTGGCCTTACGCGCTCCTTTTGTTTTTCGGGTTCATGGATGCAACATCCAGAACTTCCGGGCTTTGTGCCTGATGTGGGTGTTCGGTTCCTGCATAAACGTGAAGTTTACGCATTTGCTGACGACCCATTGGTGAGCGAGCAACCATGCGTTCAACCGCTTTCTGGACAACCCGTTCCGGGTGATCGCCACCAAGAATTTTTTCCATGGTGCGTTCTTTGATTCCGCCGGGATGACCGGTGTGCCAATAGAATTTTTTATCGGTCAATTTACGACCGGTAAGTTTTATCTTTTCAGCGTTGATTACGATGATGTTATCGCCGCAATCAATATTGGCGGTGTACATGGGTTTATGCTTTCCGCGCAGACGCATGGAAATAATGCTTGCCATACGTCCAAGAACCAATCCATCGGCATCGATGATGAACCATTTCTTTTCAACGTCTGACGGTTTTGCAGAATAGGTTTTCATTTAAAACCTCGTCCTTTTTTCAATTACTTAATTTAAAATATGGCCCCACATCAGGGGCCAGTGGTTTGTTTGTGCCAAACCTTTGGCAGGCGCGTTTTTTAGCCCTAACGCCTACCTACGTCAACCACAAAAACAACGTCAAAGTATAAATAAGTGTTTATTTTCAATTACTTAAAAACACGGTATTATTTTACCGTAAAATATCCCCTTAAAAACACATGAATATCCCGGAAAATGCAGAATATGTCATACTTGTAGTCAAATAATCAGTCGTCATGGCCGCTAATTTTAAGGAGATGCAGCATGAATACCGATACCGAACCATATGTCCTGAGGGATGATAAAGACCAGATTGCGTGGCTGACGCTAAACCGGCCTAAGCAAATGAACGCCCTTAGCCGTGAGGTTTTATCAGCACTTTCGTCCGAGTTGGATAACCTGGTGACTGATACAAAAATCAGGGTGGTGGTGTTAAGTGGTGCCGGGGTTGCGTTTTCTGCCGGTCACGACCTTAAGCAAATGATGGAATTTGCCGATACCGGCAATGAGACCGAGATTGAAAACGCAATTTCCGCCTGCACCGACATAATGTTGAAAATTCAACGCCTGCCCCAACCGGTAATTGCCAGCGTTGGGGGAACCGCCACCGCAGCTGGGTGCCAACTGGTTGCGGCGTGCGATATCGCCATCGCCGGAAGCCACGCCCGATTTGCCACATCGGGGATAAATCTTGGTCTTTTTTGCTCTACCCCGCTGGTTCAGCTTTCACGCAGCGTGGGTAAATCAGCCGCATTGGAAATGGCATTTACCGGAAGATTTATAAGCGCAGAAGATGCATTAAGAATTGGGCTGGTAAGCAGATGTGTTGGCCCGGAAGTATTGAATGCAGAGGTTGAAAACATTGCATTAGAAATTGCATCTAAATCACCCAGCGCCATAAAGCTTGGCAAAGAACTATTTTATAAACAACGCGAGTTGGGGATTGATGCCGCATATGCGTTGGCGGTGCAGACAATGAATAAAAATATTCAATTTGATGATGCCCGCGAAGGAATAAAGGCATTTGTTGAAAAGAAAGCCCCACCCACATGGCGCAACATAGAAGAAAAATCTGAAAAATAAAAAATGAATAATAAAAGTGAAAATGACGACCTAATAATCGGTATTCTTGAAAGTGTAAAAACCATTGCCC
Source organism: Thalassospiraceae bacterium (assembly GCA_030638205.1). Taxonomy (GTDB): domain Bacteria; phylum Pseudomonadota; class Alphaproteobacteria; order Rhodospirillales; family Magnetovibrionaceae; genus DAOVVL01. Next base: position 8,021 of record DAOWFB010000177.1, on the reverse strand, counting down.
TTGTCGGTGCATCGGCAAATACATCGCGCCCATCTTATGGGGTAATGAAATTTTTGCTAGAAAACGGATACACGGTTTACCCGGTAAACCCCGGGCTGGCGGGTGAGGAATTATTAGGACAAAAAGTTTACGCAAAACTATCTGATGTCCCCTCCCCTTGTGACATGGTCAACATATTTCGCAACTCAGAACAGGCCGGAAAAGTTTGTGATGAGGCAATATTGCTGGCGCTTGAAAAAAATATTCAAGTTGTATGGATGCAGTTGGATATTACAAATGATGCGGCATCGGAAAAAGCCACCAACGCCGGGTTAATAACAATTCAAAATCGTTGCGTAAAAATTGAATATCAGCGGCTAATGAAATAAACTTATTCCGCTGGCTGTATGGCTTGTTTTGGTTTTTCCGAAGGAAGCAAAAACGCCGCTGCAAAACCAACCGTTGCTATTGAGGCAAGCACAATAAATAACCAGAAAAATCCTCCGGTATATTCAAATATTGATGCCTCCATCAGTATCGCCATGCTGCTAACGCCGAATGCCAAGATAAATTTTAATCCAAAAGCAAGCCCTCGCCACTGGGCCGGAGCATACCTTGCAACCAAGCTATTTTCCGCCGGAAGCGAAGATTGATTAGCCGCAACCAATAACATGGCTGTAATTAGCAATGACATTCCGCTGGCGCTGGCGACAAATAACATAATGGGTATCTGGGCGATAAAGCTGATTATATAAACCAGTTTCAGCGGATAAATATCACAAAGCCGCCCGGCAATTATTTGAAAGCCGCCCGCCACAATATAAACCATGGCGACCATCACCGAAATGCCCACAATCCCGCCCGAGAAAAAATCTTCCAGGCGAATTGAAAACATTTTTGGCAATGCCGGGCTGGTCGATTGATAGATTAATCCGGTGCAAAGCATTGTAACGGCCAGCACCAGCACGGTACGGATTATGTCTGCTTTTGCGGCTGGGGCGTGCGGTGATACATCTTTTTTTATTTCTATAATTTCACCGCGTTTTAGCATAATTATAAAGGCGATGCCGGTAAGGACGACCATTACACCGGGAACAATAAATGCCGCACGCCAGCTTATGGTCTGGGTAAGGATGCCCGCGCTTAACGCTGCAACCGATGGGCCGATTGTGCCAAAAACACCATTTATCCCAAGCGCAGTTCCACGGTTTACGGCATTTCTTACCAGCCAAGCAATTCCTACTGGGTGATATATGGAGCCAAACAAACCAGAGAGGCCAAGAAAAATAGCGAGCGTAAAAGGAGATGTTGCAAAACCGGTCAATACCATTGCGATACCTGTGCCGATAAAATAAACCGACATCATTCCGGTTGCATTCCATTTATCAGAAAGCCATCCGGCAAATGGTGCGGCAACGCCATAAATTACATTGCCCGCAACAATTAAGCTTACAACCTCGCCGTGGCTTAGGCCCATTTCAGATTCTAACGCCAGCGCAACCACAAAGAAAATGGGTGCAAACAAATGTGCGTAGGTATGCCCGAAGCATGAAAATATCAGGGATAGCCTTGCTGATTTTTTGGTCACGTTTTTACTCTGCAGCTTCGGTATCAAAAACATCGCGGTATTTATCGCGAACTGCACAAACGTCATCAATAAGGCCCATAAATATTTCTACTAATTCTGGATCAAAATGTTTTCCAGATTGCTCTTTGATGAAAGAAACTGCTTCTTCTACTGGCCATGCTTTTTTATAAGGTCGCTCTGATGTTAATGCATCAAACACATCCGCCAGTGCTGTAATCCTGCCAACCAATGGGATGTCTTTGCCGCCTAGGCCGTTCGGATACCCGCTACCATCCCATTTTTCATGATGGGTAATGGCCACCTGCCTTGCCATTTCCATTAATGGTGAGGGATGGTCGCCAAGTATCTCCATCCCCATTTCGGCGTGACGTTTCATTATTTCCCATTCATCGCTATCAAGTTTGCCGGGCTTAAGCAAAACGTTATCGGGAATGCCAATTTTACCAACATCGTGCATTGGGCTAGCGTGCAATATGAGCGAGCAATCATCTTCGCTCATCCCGATGGCTTGCGCCAGCAACTGGCTGGTTTTGCTCATGCGGATAACATGCATTCCGGTTTCGTTATCTTTATATTCCGAAGCGCGGCCAAGGCACCTTACTACCTCGAGCCGAGTTTCCTCTATTTCCTTGGTTCTCTCACTTACCTTTTGTTCAAGCTCTTCGTTATGAACGCGTAGCTTCTTATGCAAAAGATGGGTTTCAATCATGTTGCGAATGCGCGTAAGAACCTCAAGTCGGTCAAACGGTTTGTGCAGAAAATCGCGCGCACCAAAATCGAGTGCCTTTAATTTAGTTTCCTGATCGGTCTGCGCGGTCAGAACCATAATGTTAGGGGGAAGCGGCGACGCTATTTTGCCTAACTGTTCCATTACATCAAAGCCGTCCATGTGCGGCATTCGGATATCAAGCAAAACAAGATCGAATGGATTTTCTTCGTAAAGTGCTTTTACTTCACGTGAATCAGTAATTCCTGAAACATCTGTAAATCCAGAACTTTCAAGAAGCTTTTTCAACAAAACAACATTGGTTAGGTTGTCATCAACAACTAAAATTCGTGAACCAATTATTTCTTCAGACAGAGTGGTCATTTTTTTTAATATCCAGATTAAATTCCGGCCTATCCGTTAATTGTTTTATATTGATAGTCTTTATCAGATATTCAACAAGTTCTGCAGCCAAACTTTTTTATGTCCTTTTTTTATGGCCTTTTTCTGCGCCTCGATCCAACGCGTTGGAAAAAATACTGGCTACAGGGGTATTCTTTATTTTTTTAACAATATTACGAATTTTTTGTTTGATATAGGGGATACGGGAGTTGTTCCTTAAAAAAACACCGCTACCTTACCGTGTGTTAAGCCGCTAACTTGCCGCAAGGCGGGTGTATTTATATTTTATTTAATTATTACAATGATTTAAAGTGGTTGATAATTGCATAACATATACCAATAATGATTTGCAATTTGCCCACAGCATGTGCATTTACTTCATTGAATCCAAAAGATTTTTTATTGAGGCTTTAAATAAGATGAGTAATTCTGGCAATTTGCCTTCTGGTTCGTTGAATATTCTACTGGTGGAGGACAGCTCCACCTCTGCGATGCTGGTGCATAGTGTGCTAGAGGGCGGGGATGAGGTTCACGGTAAATTTGCCATAACTCACTGCAAAACCCTTGCCGAAGCCATAAGTTTTCTTAAAAAAGAAGGCTTTGACCTTGTTCTTCTTGATCTTACCCTGCCCGATTCAAGCGGTCTGGAAACCCTTAGCCGGGTTCGCACAGCCGCACCAGACATAGCCATTGTGGTTCTTACCGCCACCGACGATGAGTCAATTGGGCTTGAGGCACTGCAAATCGGGGCGCAAGATTACCTAATAAAGGACGAAACCTACCCAAAACTGCTAAAGCGTTCAGTCAGCTATGCCAAAGAGAGATTTTTAATTGAAAAATCCCTGCGTAATGCCCGCGACAAATCGGACACAGCCAACCAAGCAAAGTCTAATTTTCTTGCCTCAATGAGCCATGAATTCAGAACGCCAATGAACGCTATTTTGGGTTTTGGTCAAATGCTGACCTATAACAAGGCTTCGCCACTGGACCAAACACAACAAGAATACGTTGATATAATTTTACGCTCGGGAGAGCACCTGCTTGACCTAATAAATGACACGCTTGATCTGGCTAAAATAGAGGCCGGGATAGCCGAAATAATACTTGAATCGTTAGATATTGCCAGCCTGATAAATGAATGCATTAGCCTTGTGTCGCCGTTGGCGAAAAAAAGATCAATAACCATAAGTATAGATGCGTCAGGCGCAGCCCCAATGCAGGTTCTTGCCGATGGAACAAGGTTAAAACAAGTTTTGATAAACCTTTTTTCCAACGGAATTAAATACAACAATGAAAATGGAAAACTATCCATAACCGCAAGCCAGGCTGGTAATGACTGGGTTCGAGTAAATGTAACCGATAGCGGTAATGGCATTGCTGCTGAAAATTTTGAAAAAATATTTGTCGCATTTTCAAGATTAGAATCAGAAAGTTCTGAAATAGAAGGAACCGGAATTGGTCTTGCCGTCACCAAGGAGTTGGTTGAACGAATGGGCGGAAAAATCGGACTTGAAAGCACGGTTGGCAAAGGCAGTACATTTTGGATTGAACTGCCTGTATGCATGACAGAGCCAGCACAGAAAAAAGATGGTGGCAAAAAGTCTAATTCAATGGATTATTCCGCAGTCGGTTATTCGCTTTTGTATGTTGAAGATAGCCTGGCCAACAAAATGCTTATTGAAAAAGTTATCAGCCGTGTTGAAGGTGCAAAATTTATCTGGGCCGAAACCGCAGAAGAAGGAATCAAAATTGCGCAGGACAAAAATCCAGACATAATAATTATGGATATAAACCTGCCTGGAATGAACGGAATTGAAGCTCTTAAAATTCTTCAATCAATGGAAGAAACAAAGAACATTCCTGTGGTCGCGCTTTCGGCCAACGCCATGCCGCACGATATTGAACGCGGAATGAAAGTAGGTTTTGTGCGCTACCTGACCAAGCCGATTGATATAAATATGTTCCTCAAAGCTGTTGATGGTGCGCTAAAAACTGCAAATTGGTCAAATTAAAGGGCTTTTTATGGTTTACGCAGCGGGAGCGCATTCGCACCACAGCTATTTACCTGCTAACATGCTGTCATTGTAGGATTTATCGTATATAAATTGATACAATGTCAGTCGGAAATAAAATGAGCAGCACCGTGGTATGACCAAATCTTTGTATCAGGATTTTTTCGGAATACGCGAAAATCCGTTTTCCATTATACCCGATCCACACTATCTATACATGGGGCCGCGCCACCAAGAGGCGTTGGCCCATCTATTGTTCGGCGTTGGCGAAGGCGGAGGGTTTGTTCTGCTTACGGGCGAAGTAGGAACCGGAAAAACAACCGTATGCCGCGCCCTGACGGAACAACTGCCAGAACAGGTTGATCTTGCGTTAATATTAAACCCCAAGCTTGGCGAACTGGAGCTTATGGCAGCAATTTGCGATGAAATGCATATTGCCTACCCGGAAGATACCGATAATCTTAAAGGTTTTTTTGACCTTATTAATCGTCACCTGCTAGATGCCCATTCTCGTGGCCGCAACCCGGTATTGCTAATTGATGAGGCGCAGGCATTACCAGAAGAATCCATCGAACTGGTCCGCTTGCTAACAAATCTTGAGACGTCAGAAAAAAAACTGTTGCAGATAATTCTTGTAGGTCAACCAGAACTTAATACCATTCTTGCCCAGCCACACTTTCGCCAAACCGCACAACGCATTACCGCCAGATACCATCTTGGGGTACTGGGCCTTGCCGATTGCAAAAAATACATTGATCATCGACTGCATGTGGCCGGAATGAACGAGACCGTGTTTAGTGTTGGTGCGGTAAAAATTATCCAAAAGTCTGCCGGGGGGGTACCGCGCCTTATTAATAGTATTTGTGATCGCGCATTGCTGGGTGCTTATGCTAGTGGAAGCAAAAAAATTACCAAAAAAATTGCCTCAATTGCAGCAGGTGAAGTTCTTGGTCGTGGGCCAACACCGGGTGCATCAAGCGTGTGGATGTCTGGTACGGTCGTAACATTAATAGCGTTATTTGCCGTATTTGTTGCCGTCGATCCTATTGGCTATGGATTTAAGGAAAAAATAAAAGAGCTTGTTGATTCTGTGGCTGATTCTGTGGTTGTGGAAATGGATTTTTCCGCTATTTCCATTAAACCAAAAACGCATCAATCTGAAAAAATTATTCCTGAAACAGCAACTCTGCCCGTAACAGCCCCGGTAACAGCACCCGTAACAGCACCCGTAACAGCAGCACCCGGGCCAATCGTCGAAAGCGCTGCAAAAATTGAAGATCCAGTTACGCCAACGGCAGAATACAATTCGCCGGCCTCGTTTGAAAATAATCTTGATGTCCCGGATGAAGAAACCAATAAAACAAGCTTATTAAGCGAAATATCAAAATCTGGAACGCCAGAAATTGCATTCGTTAAATTATTTAACCTGTGGGAAAAAGATTATTTCAAGGCTTCGGGCATGACCCCGTGCGACAAAGCGCAAAGTGTGGGGCTTTCATGCATGCAGGGAACAACCAATATAAAGGGACTAAGGGCGATGAACCGCCCTGCTCTTGTTTCATTTGCAATGCCAAATGGAAAAAGCCTTTACGGGGTAGTGACCCAAATTAAAAATAATGAGAATGGCGATAAAAGCTTAACCATTGAATTTGGCGAACGTCAGATAACAATGCTGCCAAGCGCATTATCAATACGCTGGAAAGGTGATTATCTGATTTTGTGGAAACAGCCTGAATATTTTACCCGTCCGCTTTCGGTTGGGCTTCAAGGTGATGATGTTGTAAAGGTCCGGCAATTACTGGCTAGATCAGGTTTTGGCGATGCGCCTCAAGATAGCGAAGGAAGAGGAAGTCAGTTTTTTGGCACCACCTTGCAATCAAAAATAATGGCGTTTCAGCGGGATTTTGACCTTGAGGCCGATGGGATAATAGGCCCCGAAACATTGCTAAAAATAACTGGTGCAGTCGGTTCCGTTAATGGGCCCAGCATTTTCTGGGAGGAGTAATTACCGTCATGTCTTATATTCTTGATGCGCTTAAAAAATCAGATCAGGAAAGAAAACGTGGTGAAGTGCCGACAATTACTTCTGCCAATAGCGAAATCGAATCCGATGAAGATACGCCTAAGAAAATTAGTTTAAAAATTGCAGTAATTGCAGTAGGTGGATTTGCTTTGACTGCTGTGGTTTTAATCGGTGTTCTGCTTTCGGAAGATGGCGAACCCCCCGCTCCATTAACCCCAACAACAGATATGGCCATGACCCCTCCTGCGCCAAAACAAATTACAGAACAAATTATAAAACCAGAACCAAAACAAAAAGTAGAAAAAGAAATAGAAAAAGAAGAAATAATTTCAAAACCTGCAATAGAAGAAAAGCCTGCAATTAAAAAAACGGTAAAAATTGAAAAACCAGCCAGCGCACAATCCATAATTGCGGCACCCCCCGTTGATGCGGATATTCCCAAGCAACAACCATTAGCAACCGAAGCCTCGCCGCCGGCACCACAGCCGATTGACGTCGTGTCAAAAGCACCTGCACCTAAACAAGTTCCCGGATCAACAATCGCTGCTGAACCTACGCCTTCGGCAAAAATCAAAACAACGAACGCACCGATTAGAAAAAAACCAAAATCAAACTTGCCAAAGCTAGGCCAAGCATCGGATTACCTTGATCGTGGATGGTCAAGCATGGACCGTGGGCTTTATAATCAGGCCGTAGCAGATTTTTCTGATGCAGTAAAAATGGAACCGGGCTTTAGCGATGGTTGGTTTGCGCTTGGCTGGGCGCAGGAAAAAAATGAACAAGACAGTGATGCAATCGCAAGCTACACCCGTACAATAAAAGCAAAGCCCGATCACACCGGGGCACTATTTAGCCGTGGATATCTTGAATTATTCTCTGGCAATGCTTCTGCTGCGGCCCGCGATTTTACATCCACCGTTAATGTTGCAAATGGCGACTTAAAAATATACGCTCATATTTGGTTGTTTATTGCCCGCAGCAATGCTGGCATGGACGCCGTTGGCAAATTAGCCATTGATAGCAGCGGCGATGACCTTTCCGTGTGGCCCGGCCCCATTGTTAGGTTTTATGCCGGCAATCTAAGTGAAGCTGAGGTTTTACAATCCATAGAATCTGGGGGCGTGTCTAGCCTGCAGCAACGCCGGGGGGTGGGATATTTCTTTCTTGGCGAGCATGCCCTTCTTCAGGGAAATACGGCAAAAGCTAAAGAATACTTTGAAAAAACTCTGGCAACTGGTGCGGTAAAGCTTCGCCAATTTGATGGTGCTAGGCGGGAAATGGCTAAGCTGATAAAATAATCTGGCACCCATA
>DAOWFB010000134.1 GCA_030638205.1 Thalassospiraceae bacterium | reverse complement strand
TTCGGTGGCCATGCTTGATGTGGATCATTTTAAAAAATTCAACGACACCTATGGACATGATGTTGGCGATCAGGTTCTTAAACTTGTAGCCAGTAAAATTATGCAGGTTCGTGGCGGAGGTAAGGCATATCGCTATGGCGGTGAAGAATTCACCATAATGTTCCCGGGCAAATCTCTCGATCATGCTCTGGTCCATCTTGAAAAAGTACGCAAAGATATTGCTGAAAGCTATTTTAGCCTTCGTGCCGATGACAGGCCCAAGGACAAACCTAAATCCGGGCCAAAAGAAAAAACCGGAAAAAAATCATCAGCTAAAGTTAAACAAGATACGGTTAGCGTAACCATATCCATCGGCGCTACCGAACACACAGATGGGCAAAATCCCATGGAATCCCTAAAAGCAGCTGATGAGGCCCTGTACCGGGCCAAGGATAGCGGGCGTAACCGGGTTTCTCGTTAATAGCTATCACCATCTGGCACCCATCTGGGAGGGTATAATTGGTGGCAAATAGGGGGCTAGAATAGCAATCCTATGGCGGCTATCATCTTATATATTAGAGGCGTTTAGAAAATAACTAACGGAGGGGTTAGGGTACATGAATGCCACCGCTGGCGAAGGACACACACCGCCAAAAGAAATTGCCAAGGCAATGACCAAGGATGAAAAGCTGCTGTGGTTTGACCACCCGGATGCCTTATCATTTGCGCAAACAAAACTTAAATCCTTGATGATGGCAGTACCTTTTTTTGTTTTTTCCGTTATTTGGTTCAATGTTTTTCTTAAACCGACTATGCCGCCTTACATGGGAGTCATAGGCTGGATTTTTGCGGGCTTTGGCGTTTGGCAATTTGCAGTTCCGCTTTGGGCTTTTATCGTTGCTAAGCTTTTCATGTTCTATGCCATTACCGATAACCGCTTGTTAATTGTTCAGTTTTATCCAAAAAGCAAAATCAAGGCAGTTGCCATAAAGGATTTGGTTAACATTCTCAAACTTAAAGGTGGCGACAAATCCGGAACTCTTATTTTTGAGGTACCGGACATGGCCAATAAAAAGGCGACCAAAGAAGGCCAGTTTGTAAAGGCAGCGGTCACATTTCATGGAATCAGCAATGTTGATCGTATAGAAGATGCGGTTAATCAATTGCGCGGGGTTAAGCCCGCTTCGCCCGCTGCCCCCGCCGCACCCGGGGCAAAATAATGGGGATAATTCCTCGCGCTAAAAACCCCAACCCATAATTTTTATTTCCACAAATTACTGGCATATAAGGGCTTTATTTAAAATGCTGGCCTGTTGAAAAGGTGTGGAAAAGCTTGCGTTGAGCCATAGCCGATAAAGGCGATATCATTTATGCGCGCAATGCCGGGGCGCGTTACAAATACCGCGCGTATTTTTGGTTTTCATAGCAATATGGGGCCTAAGTACGCGGGCCGGAGGGCCAGCAGGGCGAAGCCTGCCTTTCGAGGCAACAGCATTAACCCGTTAGCAAACACCCTCATTAGGCTGCGGTCCAACCATATGTAGCTTGGTTCGCACACATAGGATTGGACAATGCTTGGGGGGCCTTCGGGCCCCCTAAGTTTTTTCTGGCAAGTTTTTTCTGGCAAGTTTTTTTGGCGAACGGGCGGCCCCGGGGTTCGGGGTGTCCCCGTAATAATGGGTTCGGGGTGTCCCCACATTTGTAAAGCAGGCCGCAAAAATTAAGTATCTCGGTCTATCTCGGCAGTTCGGTTTTACCCATTAGAAACTCATCTACGCTTCTGGCGGCCCGGGGTGTGGGGTGTCCCCACATTTGTAAAGCAGGCCGCAAAAATTAAGTATCTCGGTCTATCTCGGCAGTTCGGTTTTACCCATTAGGAATTCATCCACTGACCTTGCGGCCTGCCGGCCTTCGCGAATTGCCCAAACCACCAATGATTGGCCCCGGCGCATGTCGCCTGCGGCAAAGACTTTATCCATTGATGTTTTATAATCTTCCGTGTTGCCCAAAACATTTCCGCGCCCGTCTTTTTCAAGGCCAAGCTCGGTAATCATGCCTTCGTGAATGGGGTGAACAAAACCCATGGCAAGGAAAACCCTATCACACGGTATTTCAAATTCTGATCCGGCGACCTCGCTCATTTGCCACTGGCCCTTATCATCCATGTCCCAGCTAACCTCAACACATTTGGCGGCTTTTACGTTGCCATCCGCATCACCAATGAATTCCTTGGTGGTTACCGACCATTTGCGTTCGCAGCCTTCTTCGTGGCTGGATGATGTGCGTAGTTTGTTGGGCCAGTTGGGCCACGTTGCCATCTTGTCTTCTTTTTCCGGCGGCTTGGGCATAATTTCAATTTGGGTAATTGCTGCGGCATTTTGCCGAACCGATGTGCCAACGCAATCTGAACCGGTATCGCCACCACCAATAACTAAAACATTTTTGCCCGTGCTGAGGATTTCTTGTTCGTCAAATTTTTCACCCGATACCCTGCGGTTTGATTGGGCTAGGTATTCCATGGCGAAATGAACGCCGTTTAAATCCCGCCCCGGCAATGGAAGATCGCGGGGTTTTTCCGAACCGCCGGTTAAAACCACCGCATCAAAACGCCCTAAAATATCTTTGGCCGAAACATCAACACCAACCGCGCGGTTGGGTTTAAATTCAACCCCTTCGCCCTGCATCTGTGCCATGCGCCGATCAATTAGTTTTTTATCCATTTTGAAATCGGGGATGCCATAACGTAACAGGCCACCGGCCTTGGAATTTTTTTCATAAAGCTTAACGCTATGTCCGGCCCGGGCCAATTGTTGTGCCGCCGCCATGCCAGCCGGCCCAGCCCCGACCACCGCAACCGATTTATCGGTGCGCCGTTTTGCTTTTTTAGGTTTCAACCAGCCTTCGGCCCATGCGCGATCAACGATTGCACATTCGATTGATTTAATCGTAACCGGGTGATCGGTAAGGTTAAGCGTGCATGATGCTTCGCACGGTGCCGGACAAATGCGCCCGGTAAATTCAGGGAAGTTGTTGGTTGAATGAAGTATTTCCGATGCCTGCTTGAAATCATCACGGTAAACAAGATCATTCCATTCAGGAATAATATTCATCACCGGGCATCCGTTATGGCAAAACGGAATACCGCAATCCATGCAACGCGATGCCTGGTTTGCAAGCTCGTCCGGTTTTAGGGCAACGATGAATTCATCATAATTATCAACCCGGTCATCCACCGGCTGATAGGCACGGTCATGACGGTCTATTTCAAGAAATCCTGTGGGCTTGCCCATAATTAGTTACCCCCTACTGAGGTTACGACGCCTTCGTGTTCGGCGACTTGTGATTTTGCCTGCATTTCCAGTAACGCACGGCGGTATTCAACCGGCATAACCTTGACAAATTTAGCCCGCATGGTGTCCCAGTTATCAAGAATATCTTTGGCACGCGTACTATTGGTGTAATGCAGATGCTTTTCAATGATGCCTTTTAGACGTTCGGCATCGAATTTGGTCATATCGTGGTTGATGTTAACCCGTCCGTGGGCTTCAAGGTCGCCACCTTGGCCGGATGCTTCCATTGCGTCTTCTTCGGCGGCAATGGGTTCCAATTCAACCTGTGCCATGTTGCAGCGGGTTTCAAACGTACCTGCTTCGTCTAGTACATATGCAATGCCGCCCGACATGCCGGCTGCAAAATTGCGCCCGGTTTCACCCAGAACAACAACAATGCCACCAGTCATGTATTCACAACCATGGTCGCCGACACCTTCGACTACCGCAGTCGCGCCGGAATTTCTAACCGCAAAACGTTCGCCGCCAACCCCACGGAAAAATACTTCGCCCGCGGTTGCGCCATAAAGACAGGTATTGCCGACAATTATATTATCTTCGGCCACTATGGGGCTGTCATCGGCCGGGCGAATAATAATGCGCCCACCCGCCAGACCCTTGCCGACATAATCGTTGGCATCGCCTTTTAGATCGATGGTCATGCCCGGCGACATAAACGCACCAAGGCTTTGCCCCGCGGTACCAATTGCATCAATATATATACTGTCATCGGCTAGGCCTTTTTTGCCGTGCTTTTTGGCAATCTCGCCTGAAAGCATTGCACCGATGGTACGATTAACGTTTACAAATTTAGCTTCAATGCGAACCGGCTTGCCGCCGTCAATGGTAGCCTGGGCTTGTTTGATGAAGCCATTATCCAATGCCTTTTCCAGACCGTGGTCTTGGGTCTCTGAATTATAAACCGCAACACCCGGGCCAGCTTCCGGTTTGGTCAAAAGCCGTGTGAAATCAAGGCCCTGTTCTTTCCAGTGGCCAATGGCTGATCTCATTTCCATGCAATCGGAACGCCCGATCATTTCCTGCATGGTTCTAAAGCCAAGCTCGGCCATTAGGATACGAATTTCTTCGGCCATGAAGGTGAAAAAATTAACAACGTGGGCCGGTTTGCCGGGGAACAATTTACGTAATTCTTCGTTTTGTGTGGCTATGCCAACCGGACAGGTATTCAAATGACATTTACGCATCATCAAACAGCCCTGCGCAATAAGTGCTGCGGTGGCAAAACCAAATTCATCGGCGCCAAGCATTGCCCCAACCACAACGTCACGGGCCGTGCGCAAGCCACCATCCACCTGCACCGCAATGCGGCCACGCAGATGGTTCATAACCAGCGTTTGGTGGGTTTCAGCAAGGCCAATTTCCCAAGGGGATCCAGCGTGCATGGTTGATGTAATTGGTGATGCACCGGTGCCGCCATCAAAACCTGAAATGGTTACATGGTCGGCATGGGCTTTGGAAACACCGGCGGCAACGGTGCCGACGCCTACTTCGGAAACCAGTTTTACCGAAATTCGCGCAGTCGGGTTCACGTTTTTAAGATCGTGAATAAGCTGGGCTAAATCTTCGATAGAATAAATATCGTGATGCGGTGGCGGTGAAATTAGCCCAACGCCCGGGGTCGAATGACGCAAGCGTGCAATCCATTCGTTTACTTTGTGCCCCGGCAATTGCCCGCCTTCGCCCGGTTTTGCACCTTGGGCCATTTTAATTTGGATATCATCGGCATTGACCAAATATTCAGCCGTAACCCCAAATCGCCCCGATGCAACCTGCTTGATGGCAGAGCGCATGTTCTCGCCTTTTTCATTGGGGGTAAAGCGAACCGCTTCTTCGCCGCCTTCGCCGGTGTTGGATTTACCGCCGATTTGGTTCATGGCAATGGCAATGTTGGTGTGGGCTTCCCACGAAATGGAACCAAAGCTCATGGCCCCGGTGGCAAAGCGTTTGCAAATTTTGTCGATACCTTCGACTTCGTCCAATGGAACAGGTTTGCCCGTGCCCTTTAAATTAAACAACCCACGCAGGTACATTGCTTTTTTATCATGACCGTTCATGGTTGCTTCATAACGGCGGTATTCTTCTCGGTCGCCTTTGCGTACCGCATGTTGCAATGATGCAATGGTTTCCGGTGTCCATGCGTGGGCTTCGCCGCGCTGACGCCATGCCAATTCGCCACCAACTTCTAGATGTTTTTGCAATAATGGATCGTTGCCGTAAGCGCCAACGTGGCGTTTGATGGTTTCGCTAGCCACTTCGTCAAGGCCGATGCCGCCAACTTGTGATGCGGTTTTGGTAAAGAACCTAGCGATGAAATCATCATTAAGGCCAACCGCATCAAAAATTTGTGCGCCACAGTATGATTGGAACGTGGAAATGCCCATTTTGGAAAATACCTTGAGCATCCCTTTTGAAACTGCCTTGATGTAACGGGTTTGTGCTTCTTCAACCGATACGTCGCCCAGTTCGTCAGCCATATCGGCAACGGTTTCCAATGCCAAATACGGGTTAAATGCCTCGGCGCCGTAACCGGCCAATAAACAAAAATCATGCACCCGGCGGGCTTCGCCGGTTTCAACCACAAGGCCCACATCGGTTCGCAACCCAGCCCGGATAAGATGATGATGCACGCCAGCCGTCGCCAGCAACGATGGTATGGCTACGTGTTCGGCATCTACGCCACGGTCAGATAGGATAATAATGTTGTGGCCGGCTTTTACTACTTCCTCGGCTTTGGCGAACAGTTTTTCCAATGCCGCTTCCATTCCGGCTGCGCCATTTTCGGCTCGGTAGGTTATGTCCAAAGTTGATGCCAAAAATGCGCTATCCACATGGTGTTCAATGTGGCGAATTTTTTCCAGCTCTAGATTGGTAAGCACCGGATGGCGGACCTCTAGGCGTTTTTGCCCACCGGCATGGTCGGGGTCAAGCAGGTTTGGTCTGGGCCCAATAAGGCTGACCAAGCTCATCACCAATTCTTCGCGAATAGGGTCGATGGGCGGGTTGGTAACTTGGGCAAAGTTTTGTTTGAAATAATCAAACAACATTTTTGGTTTATCAGACAAAACTGCAATGGGGGTATCGCGTCCCATTGAACCTATGGGGTCTTGCCCGGTGGTTGCCATGGGCAAAAGGTAATGTTTGGTGTCTTCTTGGGTATAGCCAAATGCTTGCTGCATATCCAAAATGGTTTCGTGTTCGGGTAGCATTGGCGCAACATCATCGGGCAGGTCGGTAACCTGTATCTGGGTTGCATCCAACCATTTTTGGTATGGCTTGGCTTCTGACAGGGTTGCCTTGACTTCGGTGTCATCAATGATGCGGCCTTCGTCAAGATCGATCAAAAACATCTTGCCCGGTTGCAGGCGCCATTTTTTGACTATGGAGCTTTCGGGAATATCCAAAACGCCAACTTCGGAACCCATGATGACGTGGTGGTCATCGGTTACCACATAACGGGCCGGGCGCAACCCATTACGATCAAGGGTCGCA
>DAOWFB010000035.1 GCA_030638205.1 Thalassospiraceae bacterium | reverse complement strand
TATGCCGATCCGGCGGAATATGGGCATTTTTGCGTTGAGCCCGATCAGGTGCGCAATCCGTCCGCCCAGCAGTGCATCAGCGAAGCCGTGCAGGACAATTTCGCTCCCGCCGTTTAGTTCCAGTATGACCAGCAGGATCAGGGCCATGGGTACGTATTCGATGAAATTGCCGTGGGCGCGGATGGCACGTAGCATTTCTCTATTGCCACCATCGCCCAACACGACCCGGTGTTTGTAGCGCATTTTTACAACGTAGGCCGAAAGCCCAACCATTATTAGAGCAAAAATCGCCACATATATTGGTGTTATTACCAAGTTTTCCAAGACAACCCCCTTTAAAAATACATATTTTGGATGTTATAATTAACGTTAGTCAATGCGTATTTTGCTCAATTATTAAGTTTGTTTAAGATGGTTAAATGCTTGCATATTTCTCGCATATTTCTTGTATTTATTGTATCAACCGCCTCATATAAATAAGCACAGATGGAAAATAAAACTCTCACAAACGCAGGCGATTTTTCAGCGCATAAATTGCAACAGCAGGTCAGGCGCGATTGCATTGAAGCGCTATATAAAAATGCAAAACCTACACTTGCGACCAACGTACTGGTGTCAATTTTAGCGACCTATGTTGTTTGGTTGGAAACCGCATCCCATGTTGCCTTTTATTGGCTTGGGATAAATCTGGTTGTTAATGGGCTTCGTTATATTGGCGTGCTGTTGTTTCCCAAGCCCGGCGCAGTGTTTGATGAATACAAACGTTGGGTAAAATACTATGGCGTTGGTGCCGCATTTGCCGGCGCGATTTGGGGTTTTGCCGGTTTTGCATTTATGACGCAGCACCTTCATGTGATCGATGCGTTTATGATTATTTGCATTATGGGCATGGTAACGGGCGCGGCATCCAGCCTTGCGCCGCATTTCCCAATTTTTTTAGCGTTTGCGTTTCCAGCAATTATACCACTGATAATTCAATTGTTCGTCCGTGGCAGTACTGTTGATTCAATAATTGGTGCGCTGGGTATACTTTTTTTTGTAATGCTTGCAACAGCCGCAAGAAACACCAATCGCACGCTTCGTCTTTCACTTGAAGAAAAATTTAAAAGCGAAGCCCTTGCCAACGATCTAAAGATTGAGCGCGATGAACATAAACGCAGCAAAAGCCGTTTTCGAGGCATTATTGAAAACGTCGGTGATGCAATTTTCATACATGACCGGCTTGGAAAGATACTTGATGTAAACCAAAATGCATGCGAAATCCTTGGCTACAGGCGTGATGAATTGTTGGTTTTTTCCATGTTTGAAATTGAAACTGCCTTTGATGCAAATAAGTTGTATGAGCTATGGGGCATTGGAGATACCGATCCGTCTGCTTTTCCCATGACCCTAATAGGAATGCATCGTCGTAAAAGCGGGTCGTTATTCCCAGTTGAAGCAAGAATCAGCTTGCTGCCTACCGATGAACAAAATTTATATGTTGCCAGCGTACGCGATATTTCCGAACGCAATGAAGCAGAGGAAAAAGCAAATCGCAATGCCGCCAATCTTGCCAATGCCCAGCGCATAGCCCATTTCGGCAGCTATGAATGGAACATAGTAACGGGTGAATTGTTGTGGTCGGACGAACATTTTAGAATATGGGGATTGGAGCCAAAATCAATTGAACCAAGCTTTGAATTGTTCATGGAAAGGGTTCACCCCGAAGACAGGGAAAAGACACAAGCCGCAGTTGAATATTCGCTAAATACCGGCGATGCGTTTGATGTAAATTACAGACTGCAAATGGATGATGGCAGCATCAAATATGTGGAAAGCTTGGGTGAGCCTAAATATGACGAAAATGGATCACCGCTTCATATGACGGGAATTATCCACGATATCACCAAAGAACATGAAATCCGTGTTGCGCTGGCAAAAAGCGAGGCGCGTTTTCGCGGATTTGCCGAATCAACCTCGGACTGGTTCTGGGAAATGGATGAAAACCTGTGCGTTAATTATGTTTCCGAGCGCTTTGAAGATGTTACGGGCCGCCCGGTAAGTGCGGTTTTGGGTAAAACTAGGCGTGAATTAGCTGACCCTGAACAAATTAAAACCGATAGTGAAAAATGGAATAATCATTTTGAGGATATGGATGCCCACCGTGCATTTCGCAATTTTGAATATGAAATGTTGCCGCAATTCAACGGACCTGCCGTTAGTATTTCGGTAAGCGCAGTTCCTTTTTTTGATGAATTTGGCAAGTTTCGCGGCTATCGCGGTAGCGGTGAGGACATAACCGAGCGTAAGGCAATTGAGGAAGCTTTGCGCAAAAGCGAAGAGCAGTTACGTGATTTTGGTGCATCGGCTTCGGATTGGTACTGGGAGATGGATAGAGGCCTTCGTTTTTCATATTTTTCAGAACGTTTTTCCGAAGTTACCGGTGTTCCGGAAAGTGCATTGTTGGGCAAGACGCGGCAGCAAAATGGAAACCCCGGCGCTTCGGATACAGAATGGCAACAACACCTTGATAATCTTGCTGCACACCGTTCGTTCAGAAATTTTATTCATCCTCGCACCAAACCAGACGGCAACATCGTTTGGCTTTCAATTAATGGCAAGCCCGTCTTTGCTCCTGACGGCAGTTTTGGGGGCTATCGGGGAACCGGTGCGGATATAACCAAATTATATGATGCTCAGCAAAATCTTATTATTGCCAAGGAAGAAGCGGAAAAAGCAAATAAGGCTAAATCCGAATTCCTTTCATCTATGAGCCACGAATTAAGAACTCCGCTAAACGGTATTCTTGGCTTCACGCAGTTACTGCAACTTGATCCATCTGCACCGCTGACAGATGGGCAAAGAGACAGCACCAATCATGTCATTAAGAGTGGCCAACATCTTTTGGATTTAATTGATCAAGTTCTGGAATTAGCACAGATTGAGGCTGGAAAGCTTAGTGTTAGTCTTGAGCCCGTGCCCATGTGCGACCTTGTGTACGAATGCATAAACATGGTTGCTTCCATGGCTGAAAAACGTGCAATTAACATAAGCATTAAAGATGGTTGTCCCGATGTAAATGCCATGGGAGACCGCACCCGCATTAGACAGGTAATATTGAACCTTCTTTCCAATGCGGTGAAATACAATAAGGTCGGCGGCTCCATTTCAATTGCCGCTAGAATAGACACTGATGATGCTGGTGATAAAAATATTCACATTGCAATTTCCGATACTGGCCCCGGCATAGCAAAAGAAAAACAAAGTGGAATATTTGAACCGTTTAATCGTCTTGGCCACGAGTCATCCGAAATAGAAGGTACCGGTATTGGGCTTGTTATTACCCGAGAACTATTACACATGATGGATGGCGACATGGGTTTTGAAAGCGAGGCTGGAAAGGGAAGTACATTTTGGATTGAGATTCCCATGGCCAGCGAACAGACCAAAGAAATTGAAATTGAAAGCAATAAACAAGACACCGTTCATGTGCTGGATAGCCCTGTTGGTTCAAAAAAACAGAGCTATAAAATTCTTTACGTAGAAGATAATCCAGCCAACATGAAATTGATGGAAAAAGTTTTAGAAAGAGTTCCCAATATTGACATGATTTCTGCCAGCACCGGTGAAATTGGAATAGAGAAGGCAATGGATGAATTGCCGGATGTAATTTTAATGGATATCAACCTTCCCGGCATTAGCGGGATGGAGGCAATGGCCGAATTAAAAAAACTAGATGAAACTAAAAATATTCCAGTTATTGCCGTTACCGCAGCGGCCATGAAGCATGAAATAGAAGAAGGCAATAAGGCTGGATTTTACACATATATTACCAAGCCAATAAAAATTATTGAATTGATGGATTGTCTAGAAGAAATTTTAGATTAATTTTTATTTATTAGAGCTAATTCAATATGTTAAAAATTATTCAGTACCCACTGATGGATTATATTTTCCGGGTCATCAAAGATAAGCTTTGCAGTAATGACTAATGATACCACAACCAGCAGTGGGCGAATAACGCTTGCCCCGTGCTTGATGGCGGTATTGGCACCAATGCGAGCACCTAAAAGCTGGCCCAATGCCATGACAGCCGCCGGCAGCCACAACACATGACCAGCCACGGCAAAAAATAAGAACGAGGTAAAGTTAGAGGTAAAATTAACCACCTTGGTGTGGGCGGTGGCCTTTATCATGTTGAAACCCAGAACGGAAACAAAGGCAAGCGCCCAGAACGATCCGGTGCCGGGGCAAAAAAATCCATCATAAAACCCGATTAAAAGACCAAAAATTGCATAAAATGGCCCGCGCTCTATCAGATGGTGACGGTCAACACCGCCTAAGCTTGGGCCAAACGCAAAATATAGTGCAGCCGCAATAAGCATAAATGGAATAACTGCCATCATAAGGTTTGCATCCAGAACCTGCACCAGCAATGTTCCTGCAATCGCACCAATGATGGTAAATATAATTCCCAGTTTCATTTCAAAGATATTTACATGACCGCCTCGGGCGTAAGTGTAGGTTGCGGTGAACGAACCAAACATGGCTTGTGCTTTATTGGTGGCCAGCGCGCTAACCGGCGGCATACCCGTTGCCAATAGCGCGGGAACAGAAATAAGCCCCCCACCACCGGCGATAGAATCGACAAACCCGCTTGCTAATCCCGCCAGAAATAAAATACCTAAAACTTCTGCCGACATTATTTCCATTTATTCGGCGGCATCGGTTTTGTGATAAATCTCGCCACCGTTTTTGCGGAATTTTTCGCTCATTTCATTCATGCCTTTTTGGGCCACTTCTTTGACCTCGTGGCTGATTTTCATGGAACAGAACTTTGGCCCGCACATGGAACAAAAATGCGCTTTTTTTGCACCTTCGGCGGGTAGGGTTTCGTCGTGGTATTTAAGGGCCGTTTCCGGGTCTAGCCCAATGTGAAATTGATCGCGCCAGCGGAAATCAAACCGCGCCCTGCTCATGGCATCGTCGCGAATGGCCGCACCCGGGTGGCCCTTGGCAAGATCTGCGGCGTGGGCGGCTAGTTTATATGTAATAACACCTACTTTTACGTCGTCGCGCCCGGGCAGGCCAAGATGTTCTTTTGGGGTAACGTAGCAAAGCATGGCGCAGCCGTACCAGCCAATCATTGCCGCACCGATGGCCGATGTAATGTGGTCATACCCCGGTGCTATGTCGGTCACCAGCGGGCCCAATGTGTAAAATGGCGCTTCGCCGCATGCTTCCAGCTGCCTTTCCATGTTCTCTTTTATTTTGTGCATGGGCACATGGCCGGGGCCTTCGATAAATGTTTGCACATCTTTTTCAAAGGCAATTTTTTGCAATTCACCCAATGTATCTAGTTCGGCAAACTGGGCCTCATCATTGGCATCGGCGATAGAACCGGGGCGCAGGCCATCACCCAATGAAAGCGCCACATCATATTGGGCGCAAATGTCGCAAATTTCGGCAAAGTGGGTGTAGAGGAAATTTTCCTTGTGGTACGTCAAGCACCATTTGGCCAAAATTGAACCACCACGCGATACAATTCCGGTGGTGCGGTTTGCGGTTAGCGGAATATGGGCCAAGCGCACTCCGGCATGGATTGTCCAATAATCGACACCTTGTTCGGCTTGTTCAATTAATGTGTCGCGAAATACTTCCCAGGTTAAATCTTCGGCAATGCCATTTACTTTTTCCAATGCCTGATAAATTGGTACGGTGCCAATAGGAACCGGGCTGTTTCTGATAAGCCATTCGCGAATGTCGTGGATGTCAGTTCCGGTTGAAAGATCCATAACCGTATCTGCGCCCCAGCGGATCGACCACACCATTTTGTCGACCTCTTCACCAACCGATGATGTAATGGCTGAATTACCAATATTGGCATTTATTTTGGTCAAAAAATTACGCCCGATAATCATTGGTTCGGATTCCGGATGGTTGATATTGGTTGGCATTACCGCGCGACCACGGGCAATTTCCGAACGTACAAACTCAGCCGTTACAAAATCGGGCACCGATGCACCAAAATCTTCACCGTCACGCTCTTTGTTTAATGCGGCTTTGCGACCTTCGTTTTCACGAATTGCAACGTATTCCATTTCTGGCGTAATTATTCCGCGCTTGGCGTATGCTAATTGACTTACTGCACCGCCACTGGCACGCAGGGGCTTGCGCTCACCTAAATTAAATTGGGCAACGGTTGAAACTTCATTTTCTTTAAGGCCGTTATCTTCGGGTTTTATTTGCCGACCGTCATATGGTTCTACGTCGGCGCGGGCATCTATCCATTCTTTGCGAAATGGCTTTAGCCCAACGTAAATATCGGTTTTGGTTTCTTGGTCGGTATAGGGGCCAGAGCAATCATAAACTTTTAACGCCGGTTCACCACAGCCGTCTTCCATGTCTATTTGCCGCATGGCAACACGGACCGATGCATTGCTATCGCTTTTTACATAGATTTTTTTCGATCCCGGTATGGGGCCGGTAGTAACAGAAAATTTGGCATCGTTGCTTTTGGGGTCTTTGGGGGCCATGGCGGCTGCTCCTAAAAAAAATTGCTAGGGGACGCCAAAAAAGGGAAGGGGGGTTTAAAAAGGTTCCCGTCCCTACGCCGGCATCACCCGGATCAGGTTCGAAGGGTGCTTCTCAGGCAAAAAATTGCCGCCCCTCGGAACAGGTGGACTTTGCTCTTTCACTGCTTATGCGTCAAGATTTGCATTAAATATTTTTGGCAAGAACCGCCACAAAAAACCCATCGCTGCCGTGGGCGGCTGGGCTTAGGCGCAGGTAGTCCCCTGAAATATGTTGCGAAGGCATGGCTGCCTTGGGCATGGCTTCGGCCCATGCGCCTTGCCAGTTAATGGCAGTATATTCTGTGTGGTTTTTAAGAAACTTTTCCACCCGAGCTTCGTTTTCATCGGGCAGTAATGAGCAAGTTGCATAAACCAGCCGCCCACCCGGTTTAACCAGTTTTGCCGCACGGGTTAAAATGCCGTCTTGAATGGCGGTTAATTCAGCCACCCGTTCGGCTGTTATACGGTTTTTTTGCTCCGGGTGCCTGCGCCATGTTCCGCTTCCGCTACACGGTGCATCTACCAAAACCCGGTCAAAGATTTCGCTATTTTCTTTTTCCCATGCGCTGTCATCGACAATTACATGGCGTTCAACAGCGTCGCCTAATTTGGCCCGGTCTAACCTGCGGTCCATGCGTTTTAGCCTGCTTTCCTCGGTATCACACGCCACCAAACGGCTTTTGTTTTCTTTTGCCCCACCTTGAAGACCAAGCCTATCTGCCAACGCCAATGTTTTGCCGCCGGCACCGGCGCAATAATCGCAAACTGCCATTCCGGGCTTTGCACCTGTTAAAAACGAAAGTATTTGCGAGCCCGCGTCCTGTACCTCGATCAACCCGGTACGAAATGCTTTTGTTCTAGATATATCGCTATGGGCCTCAAGCGTGATGCCCGCTGGCGAAAGCTTGGTAAAGCCAACCTTGATACCATCTTTGGCCATTGATTTTTGCGCCTGTTCACGGGTGACCCGGGCCAGATTAACCCGCATGTCCATTGGTGCGGGCTTATTTAATGCCTGCATTTCTTCCATGAAGCGTTCGCCATAAAATGGTTTTAATTGTTCGGTCATCCATTCGGGCATTTCTACCAGAACATGGGCGGGCATGGCTGGGTCTTCTAATTTGGCACTCACTAGCTTAATGGCAAGTTTTTGTTCGTCATCATTTAATGGCTTTGGTGCGTGTTTAGAGCCATCAAAAAGTTCAGCAGGATTGTTTTTATCAACCAAAACCACATCGGCGATTACTTCCATCCGGGTTGTTGGTTTAAACCCGGCATTTTCAATATGCCAGTC
Organism: Thalassospiraceae bacterium; assembly: GCA_030638205.1. Classification (GTDB taxonomy): domain Bacteria; phylum Pseudomonadota; class Alphaproteobacteria; order Rhodospirillales; family Magnetovibrionaceae; genus DAOVVL01. The sequence continues at coordinate 22,301 of DAOWFB010000035.1, read as the reverse complement.
AAGGTGCATACGCCGACGCAAAATACCATAAACCCGCTCGCGCAATTGGCGGCGGTCGGTGCCACCAACAAAACGTCTGGCTTTTATCCAGCCACGCACAATGTCGTCGGCTGGGCGACATTCAGTTGAAATTTTTTCCAACAGGTATATTGCGGCTTCTAATTTGGCCGCCGGTAGCATGGGGCTAGCCCTCGCTTTTATAGTTAGGTGCTTCGCGGGTGATGGTCACATCATGAACGTGGCTTTCGCGCAATCCCGCACCGGTTATGCGGCGGAACTTTGCGTTCTTTTGCATATCAGCAATGGTAGCCGCCCCGGTGTAACCCATGGATGATTTAAGACCACCTACTAATTGGTGAATTACATTACCAACCGGGCCTTTATATGGAACCCGACCTTCGATGCCTTCGGGTACCAGTTTCAGGCTATCGGACACATCGGCCTGAAAATACCTATCGGCTGAACCGCGCGCCATGGCACCAAGGGATCCCATACCACGATAAGATTTATAAGAACGACCCTGATACAAAAATACTTCGCCCGGGCTTTCGTCGGTACCGGCCAAAAGTGAGCCAACCATTACAAGGTTGGCACCAGCGGCAATTGCCTTTGCAATATCGCCGGAATATTTAATACCACCATCGGCGATTACCGGGATGTTTTGTTTTTTACATTCGGCGGCGGTTTCCATAATTGCCGATAGCTGGGGCACGCCAACACCAGCGACCATGCGGGTGGTGCAAATTGTTCCAGGCCCAATACCAACCTTAACCGCATCGGCACCTGCCTTGATTAGAGCTTTTGCCGCTTCGGGTGTGGCAATGTTGCCAGCCATAATTTGGGTATTTTTAGATATGGACTTTATTTGTTCAACCGCGCTTATTACGCCCCTTGAATGACCGTGGGCGGTATCAACCACAACCAAATCAACGCCAGCGGCGATAAGGCCTTCGGCACGTTCAATTCCGTCTTTGCCAACGCCGGTAGCGGCGGCTACTCGCAGGCTACCATTGCTGTCTTTGCAGGCGTGCGGGTGTTCTTGTTCTTTTTCAATATCCTTAACCGTAATAAGCCCGACGCAACGGTATTTATCATCAACAACCAAAAGTTTTTCAATGCGGTGTTGGTGCAAAAGCTTTTTGGCCTCGATGCGGTTTACTTCGCCCTTAATAGTTACCAGTGGCTTGCCCGGCTCGTCCTTGGTCATCAACTCGCCAACTTTTTGGTTGGGGTCTTGGGCGAAGCGTACGTCGCGATTAGTCAGGATGCCGACTAAGCGGCCATCATTTTCAACAACCGGAATACCGGAAAAACCGTGTGTCTCTTTTATATGTAATGCTTCGGCAAGCGTGGCATCGGGGCCGATGGTAAATGGATCAACCACCATGCCGGCCTCGAACCTTTTTACCTTGCGAACTTCGTCGGCTTGTTCTTCGATGGAAAGGTTTTTATGAATAACGCCAATACCGCCCATTTGCGCCAGTGTGATAGCAAGGCGGTTTTCGGTAACCGTATCCATGGCGGCAGAGGCAATGGGAATACCCAATTCAATCTCGCGTGTTAGCATGGTGCGGGTGCTTGCTTGCGTTGGCAATACGTCCGATGCAGCCGGAACCAGCAGCACGTCATCGAATGTTAGGGCCTCTGGTATCGTGGGGGGTATCGTGGGGACTGTCATGCCACCTCCAAGTTATGAGTTGGCGCTGCATCATATAGATATGCTCAAAATTTCCAAGGGTGATTAAGCATTATAAAGATCTTTTAATATTAACAGCAAAAAAATGTAGTATATGGAATATACCATCCTGCTAATGTGCGGATAAATATCAACGTAGCGGGGGCTTAGCTCGCACAACATGCCATACAACATGGAAGGCCGAGATTAATAAAATGAAAAATACAAATCCAGCTTTAACTATAAAAAACACCGTAATTGCCTTGATGGTAGCGGTTTTTATTGCGGGAACAGGCGGAGTTGCGAATGCGGCACCGGACGAAGATATTAAAAACCTTAAAATAACCGACCTTAAAAAAGGAACAGGCGACGAAGCCGTTTCCCATTCCAAAGTCAGCGTTCATTACACCGGATGGCTGGAAAATGGGTCAAAATTTGATTCATCCCTTGATAGAGGCACCCCATTTAAATTCACCATTGGTGGTGGCGAGGTAATAAAGGGCTGGGACCTGGGGGTTGAAGGAATGCGCGTTGGCGGTAAACGCGAACTAATCATTCCGCCGGAACTTGGTTATGGCCCGCGTGGTCACCCCGGGGCCATTCCCCCAAATGCAACGCTTAAATTTGAAGTTGAATTAATAGGCGTATCTGCGCCCAACTTTACCAATATTAATAACGATGAATTAAAGGCACTTTTGCAACGGGGTGTTACCATTGTTGATATCCGTACTGCCAAAGAATGGGCCGAAACCGGAGTTATCGAAGGATCTAAATTAATCACATCATTTGATGAAGGCGGTAAGCCTGTGCAAACGTTTCCAGGAAGCTTTGGAAAAGTTGCGGCCAAAAATGATGAGGTAGTGCTTATTTGTCGCACCGGAAGCCGCACTGTGGCAATTGCCACATATTTGGCTGACCGGGTTGGTTATAAGAAAGTTTATAATGTAACCGACGGTATTAGTGGGTGGATAAAAGACAAAAACCCGGTTGTAAAAAATTAAGGGCTAACTTTATGGGGTTTCTTTTTTCCCGCCCCTGAACCCAACACCAACAACATACATTTCAGCAGAATCTTGCCTGCTGGATGCGGGCTTTACGTGCTGAACTTTTTTAAAATCTCGTTTTAGGGTTTGTAATAATTCGCCTTCGGTTCCGCCCTGTAACACCTTGGCAATAAATATTCCGTTTGGGGCCAGAACTTCACGGGCAAAATCCAGCGCTATTTCGCACAACCCCATGATGCGAATGTGATCGGTTCCCGTATGCCCGGTTGCCGGTGCGGCCATATCGCTCATTACCACGTCGGCCTGTCCGCCAAGTGCTTTTTTTAATGCATCGGGCGCTTCGTCGGTGGTGAAATCAAGATGCAAAACCTCAATACCGGGAATTGGTTCCATCTCGTTAATGTCCAGCGCTACAATCTTGCCCTTGTTATTTCCTTTTAAAACTATTTCCGCCGCCGCTTGTGACCAGCCACCGGGGGCAGCACCCAAATCAACAATCCGAGCACCGTTTTTTAGAAAATTAAATTTTTCATTTAGGTCTAATATTTTGAACGCCGCGCGTGAGCGAAATCCACGACGCCCGGCCTCGGTTACATACGGATCGTTTAGTTGGCGTTTTAGCCATTGCGTTGACGAACTTTTGCGCCCGCGTGCAGTTTTAACGCGCTCATGCTTCATTCGTGCAGTGCCGCCGCGCGAATTTCTTCCTTTGAATCCTTTGGGTGGCTGTGTCACACGTTATTCCTTGCGCTATCTTCGGACATTAATGAAATTAATATTCCTTCGCGGATGCCACGGTCTGCTACCACTAATTTTCCTGCCGACCAACGCCTGGTTACGGCTTCTAAAATTGCACAACCAGACATCATTAAATCGCCACGTTTGGCTCCGATGCATGGGTGCTTCATGCGGTTTTCAACCGACATATTGTCAATCATCGATATTGTTTTATTTATGTCTTCAAACGAAAGAACCAATCCATCAATTTTCGATCTGTCATAACGTGGTAATTCAAGATGCAGCGCGCCAAGGGTTGTAACGGTGCCCGACGTGCCCAGCATTTGCACCATACCTTTGCTGATGGTCTCTGAAATTTTATTGCGCTCGTCAAAGGCTGCCAAGCCTTCATCAATGCGCGCTACTATTTCTTCAAACGCACCATCGGTTCCGGTTCCGCCGGGGTAATCTTCGCTTAATGTAACAACCCCATGGGGCAGAGAGACCATATCAATTGCCGTGGGGCCGTTTGATGCATTCATGTCAATCCATACCGCTTCGGTGCTGCCACCACCGATATCAAAAACCAATGCGTGGGGTCGAACCTCGGCCAATAATGGGGCGCAACCAATTAAGGTTAGTTCGGCTTCTTCCTTGGCTGATATTGCTTCAAGCTCTATTCCCAATTCGGCGTGAACTCTTTTTAAGAACTCGCCACTGTTGTCTGCTCGGCGGCAGGCCTCGGTTGTTACACAGCGGGCCTTGTTAACGCCGGCGCGGCGCATCTTAGATTTACATACGCCAAGGGCCGAAATGGTGCGTTCAATCGCGTTTTCGTTTAAGCGCCCGCTGGCCGATACCCCTTCGCCAAGGCGGACAATGCGTGAAAATGAATCAATTATTCTAAAACCATTATGGTTAGGCTGCGCTACCAACATTCGACAATTATTGGTGCCAAGATCGATGGCAGCATAGGCCGATAATTCTTTAGATTTTGAGGGTTGTTGGGCGTGTGAATTGGTGTGGGCCACGATAAATTCTCTTTCTGGACAATAATTTAAATTGTCTGCTTGGCTTCACCATAGCAAATTAAGCATGTAAAAACAAAGCATCTGATAAAATGCAAGCAAGGGCAGGCTTTTGGGCCTTGAGTTTTTTTAGATTGCACCGTATATGTCCCCAACTCATGCTTAAACTCATGCGTATCTGGCAATATGGGTGGGCGTGATAAATCCCTGTTGGGGGATAGTTTAATGGTAGAACTGCGGTCTCTGACACCGTCGGTCCTGGTTCGAGTCCAGGTCCCCCAGCCAATAAAAAGCCCACCGTAAGGTGGGTTTTTGTCGGGTTATTTTTGCTTTTTATTGGGAAGTTTAATCTAAAATTGAGCAATTCATTCTTTGGTTATTGGCGGCTGAATTGATGTAGGTCATTGCCTAAAATGTGGGTCATTGCCTAAAATAATGTTGTTGTCTAAAATCTAATGCCCGCAAAAGTTGTGTATAGTATGGACGTTGGGCCAGTGTTAATTGGGTTAGTGTTAATAATTTTGCTTAAGCTGATGGCATCTAAATTATTTAATACGGAGCAGTAAATGAAAAATACTAAGAGGCTGGCTAGGTACCAATACGGCATATTGGCGCTGGTTAGTGTAATGTTGATCGCATCATTTACATCCCTAATTGTCATCATGCGCGATCAGGATAGCTTGACTGAAGCTGTCAATGTTAGTGGCCGTCAGAGAATGTTATCTCAGAAAATTGCTTTTCAGGCGGTGCAGCTTTTAGAGGTTAACGATACTGTTATTTATGCGCAAAAAATTCAGGACCTTTCCGCCACCATTACCCTAATGGAGGAATCCCATTATTTATTAACGGGATCAAAGGTGGATGTAGATGCCAAGTATCCAATACCTGAAAATATACGACCCATATATTTTGGACCAATAGGCCGCCTTGATGCTGAGGTAAAAAAGTATATTGATCAGGCTTATGCAATTACTAATCTTGATATTCTGGATATTAATAGTCGCCATAAAATGGTCGGATTGCTCGGGATATTGGCGGAAGACATGCTTCCGAACCTCGACCTGGTTGTGCGTGAATATCGTGCCGAGAGCGCAAATAAAGTTTTACAGTTAGAAATACCAAATGCAGCAGCATTAATTGTAATGCTTCTGGTTCTTATGGGATCGGCTTTTTATATTTTGCGTCCATCATTAAAGATCGTGGATAAAGCGCTAGAAGATCGCGATGCCACCAAAAAACGTTTAGGTATTTCAGAAAAGAGCCTCGTTAATGCGCAGCGAATTGCTAAAATCGGCAATTGGGAAATGAGTATTTTAGGTAGTGATCTTATTTGGTCTGATGAGGTGTATAGGATTATTGAAATTGAACCAGGATCAAAGCCGGCATCGCACGAAATGTATTTGAGCGTAGTTCATCCAGAGGATGTGCGAAAAGTGCTCCTTGCCAGCCAGCGGGCCGTGAACCTGGTTACGCAAAACGAAGTTCAATATCGACTTATTTGTCCTAGTGGAAAAATCAAATACATACGTGAGCGCAGCGAAACACTTTTTGACAAAGATGGAAATCCACATCATGTATCAGGAACCGTTCAGGATATTAGCGAATTAATCATGGTTCAAAATCAGATGGAGGAAAGCAAAAGACTCTTAGGTGATGCCATTGAAGCCATAGACGATGCATTTGCGATTTATGATGCGGAAGATAACATAATTATGGCCAATAAGCGCTATAGTGAGTTTTACCCAAAGATAGCCCACAAGATTCAGCCGGGGGTTTCATTTGAAACGCTGGTTAATGAATTAGTGGCAACAAATCAGGTTCAGATTGATGGCAATAATAAGGAGTGGCTCGAAAAACGCCTGCACCACCATAAAGAAAATTCAAAATCAAGCTGCGAAATTTTATTATCTGATGATAGATGGTTACGAGTTTCAGAAAGCGCCACACAAGATGGTGGCATTGTGCAAATTGAAACTGATATTACGAAAAGTAAGCATTTGGAGCAGAGCCTTCGTGAATCTAAAGAAATTTCAGATAAGGCAAATCAGGCTAAGTCTGTGTTTTTATCGAATATGAGCCATGAGCTGAGAACCCCCCTTAATGCCATTTTGGGGTTTGCACAGATGCTTGCATACAACCCCAAATCTCCATTGAATGCAAAGCAAGTAGAATATGTTGGTTTTATTTCAACTGGTGGCGAACATCTTTTATCATTAATTAATGATGTGCTTGATTTGGCAAAAATTGAGGCAGGCCATGCCGAGCTTTCGCTTGATGTTTTTCCCCTAAAACAGGCGATGGATGAGTGCATAACGTTGATAGAGCCGATTGCTAAAAAGAGTAATATTAGCATTAAAAAAGAATTTGGAGACGATGACCCCTTCAATATCCAGGGAGACTACACCCGAGTTAAACAAGTTCTTATGAACTTGCTCAGCAATGCAATTAAATACAATAGAGAAAACGGAAGCGTTACCCTTACCATAAATCCTACCGATCATAAAACGATACAAATTTCAGTAATTGATACTGGCCTAGGTATTCCTGCGGATCGAATGGATGAGCTGTTCAAGCCGTTTAATCGGCTTGAAGCTGAAAATAGCGAAATTGAGGGAACGGGGATAGGGCTAACAATAACCAAGAATTTAATTGAGCTAATGGGGGGGTCAATTTCTTGCAAAAGCGTTATTAATGTTGGGACAACCTTTTCAATTGAAATACCAATTATAGATTTTGAAGATGCCCTGGAGCCATCCGACAAAAATGATGGCCCCGCAGATTCATCAGTTCTTTCTTTGGGCATCTCGGATGGCAAAACCATCAACATGCTTTACATAGAAGATAACCGTAACAATTTATGTTTGATGGAGGAGATCGTATCGAACATCCCAAAATTAAATATGTATTCTGCGAATAGTGGCGAACTAGGGTTGAAGGTTGCCCGCTCACGTAAGCCTGACATAATTGTGCTTGATATTAATCTCCCCGGAATTGATGGAATTGAAACATTTAAGCAATTGCAGGAAGCAAAAGAAACGCAGCATATTCCCGTTATTGCCTTAAGTGCGCAAGCTATGGATAGTGATGTTGAAAAGGGTCGCGCCGCCAACTTCTTTGAGTACCTGACGAAACCAATTGAAATTAAGTTATTTATTAAAACTCTGAAGAATGCTTTGGAGAAAGGTAACCATATTTAACATGACTGCGCTATTGCCGTTATTATCTGTATTATATAATTTTTATTTATAACATGGATGGGTATTTATTTTTTTATATAGTTTACATAGATAGCAATGTTGTTAATTAAAGTTTTAATGTTATCGGCAGATGTGTATATGCCATAGATTTTTTGGACCTGTTATGTTTGGCCTACTAAAAACTTTAAAATCTCGTATTCTTATTATGGCTGGCGCCGGTGCTGCGTTTGCAATTTTGATTCTGGCCGTAACAATTTTTGTGCGCGAAGAAGCCAGAATCAAAGATAAGGCAATACAAACGGTTAACGGTAGCGTCTTATTATTAGAGCAAAATATTCACAATACACGTACGCAATTAATATCTTTTATTAGCGTCATACAAAGCAATAGCGCCATTAAAGATGCGCTAAAGGCTAGAAATCGTGAATCTCTTTTACGAGAAACCGAGCAATATTATTCCCATATAAAACAGTACATGGGCGTAAGTCATTTATATTTTACCCTACCGAATAGAAAAAATATTCTTCGTGCCCATTTTCCACAAAGGTATGGAGATATAATTAAAAGGAATTCGCAGTTAGACGCCGAGCGAACTGGTAAAACCGCATATGATGTGGAGCTAGGAGTTTTTGGCACGTTAACCCTGCGTGTGGTGTCACCATGGTGGGAAGACGGAAAGCTTCTTGGCTATGTAGAGATGGGGGTCGAAATTCAAGAAATTGCCCGTCAGCTTGAACAATCTAACAGCGCAGAAATACTTATTTTTATCAAAAAAGACCTAATTGATTTGGATAGTTTTAAAAGGGGGTTTGGCAAACTTCCCCCCAATTCTGATCTCGATAGATTTCCATCTTTAGTTTTGACCTCACCCACTTCTTTTGTGCTGCCAAATGATTTTGACTTTATTGTAAAGCAATCATCAAAAACGACAGCCAATTCTTTGGTAGAAAAAGCTATCGGTGGCAACCAGTTTTATCTTTTGACTGTCCCCATACAAGACAACCTAAACAACCAGATTGGATATGCAGCCCATCTAGTGAATGTTTCGCTGGAAAATAAACAAAACATAAGAGCCGTAACAACAACGATCCTGACTAGTTCGCTTGTTGCCTTTGCGTTGCTGGCAGCGTTCTGGATATATTTGAATTTTTTTGAAAGAGACAAGCGTTATATTGAACGTAGCATGCTGGTGGCCAATGCGTTTCGTGTTGCCGCCAGAGATTATAGCGCGAACTGGCAAAATGATACGTTGGGAACAGAGAATACGTTGGGAACAGAGGAAGATTTGATCGATAGCGCCCCTGAAGGGGTGGCTATTTTTACAGTTGATAATCGACTTGCTTTGTTTAACGCTGCCTGTAAGGAGATTTTTCCATTAATTTCCGATCACGTCACCATAGGCATGACATTTGAAGATTACACGCGTCTTGCGGTAAAAATGAAACAAATTCGCCTTAACAAAGGTGATAATGATAAATATATAAAACAACGAATTGAACACTACAAAAATCCAAAGAGTTCTTTTGTGGTGCAATTACATGATGGACGTTACATAGAAATTCTTGAACGAAAAACTAGAGAAGGCGGTACCGTGATTATTTATCACGACATCTCAAAAGAAAAAGAGATGAAGCAAAATATGACCAGACTTTCTCGCGCCATCGAACAAAGTCCAGTTTCAACCGTTATTACCGATGTTAATGGAAATATTGAATACGTAAATAAAAAATTTACTTCTTTAACTGGGTATGAAGCATACGAGGTGATCGGTCAAAATCCCCGTATTTTGGGCTCTCACACCACCAGCAATGATGTGTATAAAAATTTATGGGAGACAATTCTTTCCGGAAAGGTGTGGCGCAATGAGCTGAAAAATAAACACAAAGATGGATCTATGTATTTTGTCAGTGCAAATATTTTTCCGATAAAAGATGATGATGGAAAACTAACAAACTTCATTGGCATGCAAGAAGATCTTTCCGAGTTGAAAAAATACCAAGATGAAGTACGTAAAAATGAATCAATGTTATCTTTGCACTTTGAGCGCACCCCGCTGGCGGCAATTACTTGGGATACTAACTTTAGAGCTATAATGTGGAACCCTGCTGCCGAAACTATATTTGGCTTTTCCAAGGAAGAGGCTTTGGGCAAGAGCGCCAAAGAGTTGATTCTTGTTCCAGAATTGAAGGAACATATAATCAACGAAATTTTTCAGCTATTGCTTGAGAAAACTGGCGGGGAAAGCAGCATTAATGAAAACATAACAAAGGATGGCAGGCGTATTACCTGCGAATGGTATAATACTTCTTTGGTTGATGATGCGGGTAACGTAACCGGCGTTGCTTCGCTTGCCCAAGACGTTACCTGGCGCAAAATATCCGAAGAGCAATTGATTAAGGCCAAGCAGGAGGCAGAGAAATCAAACCAAGCCAAAAGTGAATTTTTGGCCAACATTGGGCATGAGCTTCGCACGCCATTGCACGGAATTTTAAGCCATACAAGCCTCGGCAAGTATGCGCTTGAAATGGGTGACGAAGAAACCCTTGTTCAGTGTCTTGCCCGCATTCAGGACGGCAGTGCCCGCCTTAACGATTTGATCGGTAGCCTGCTCAAGCTTGGCAAAACAGATTCCGAATATAAGCATCTAAAAATCGAAATGGTTGATTTATATGATCTTATGCAGAAAACTATTCAAGAAATGCACGGACTGGCTGAAGAGAAAAACATAAAGATTGTAATGAATAAGCCAGATTTTAACGTTATAGTGTCGGTCGATAAGGTTGAAATGTATCAGGCGTTTGGAAATTTGATTTCAAATGCTATTAAGTTTTCATATGATCGCGGCGTTATCAATATATCATTTTCCAATGCACAATTATCAGTAAACAATGCTGGTCACGATAAGGTAGATGCCGTTAAAGTTAGTGTTTGTGATTGTGGTGTTGGTATTCCCGAAAATGAATTGGATGATATTTTTGATAAATTCTCTCAAAGCAGTCGAACCAATACTGGCGCTGGGGCAAGTGGCCTAGGTCTAAGTATTTGCAAAAAGTCAGTAGATATTCATCATGGTAAAATTTGGGCGGAAAACAATCCTTCTGGTGGATCGGTTTTCCATGTGATGCTTCCCAAATTAAAGCTGGAGATAGACAGTGAATAATTCTCAATATTGGATACTTGTTGTTGACGATAATGCAGACAATCGCAAGCTGCTGGAAACCTTTTTGAAATTTAGTGAGTATCAGGTGCGAAGCGCGGTTGATGGCCAAGACGCGTTGGAAATTATGCAAAATGGTGATGTAAAATTTGACGTCATACTGCTTGACCGCATGATGCCACGAATGAATGGCCTAGATTTATTAAAAATAATCAAAAAAGATCCTGAATTTAGTCATATTCCGGTAATTATGCAAACGGCAAAGACCAGTGACGAAGAGGTTCTTGAAGGCATAGAGGCTGGCTCATACTACTATTTAGAGAAGCCTTATAATCCACACACAATGATGGCGATTGTAAAGGCGGCCATACAGGATCTTCAAAGGGTTCGCCATTTAAAACAAATGGTAAGGCAGGGCCCCATGTTTGTGGGCAAAATATTTTCTGCCCACATACAGTTTCAGACCATGGAGGAGGCGCGCAATCTAGCGGTTGCTCTTTCACAAAACTACCCAGACCCCGAATCGGCTGTTTTGGGTCTGACCGAGCTTTTGCTAAATGCGGTCGAGCATGGAAACCTAGGCATAAGCTATGATGAAAAAACCACCCTTCTTAACGATGATGCTTGGGAAGATGAAATCAGCCAACGTTTGGGGAGTGAAGAGAACAAAGACAAGGTTGTCAATGTAAAATTCTACAATGAAATTGACGCAATTAAGATTCAAATTGAAGATTGTGGAGATGGCTTTAATTGGAATAATTTTATCGATATAGATGTAGAACGTTTAACCGATGCCCATGGCAGAGGTATAGCCATGGCAAAAATGATAAGTTTTACAAACATAGAATATATCGGGAAAGGAAATAAGGTTATTGCAACGGTTGATCTGTAAAATTTATTTATCGCTGCATCCAAACCATCGTCAGGTCATCATTTAATGGCCGCGCTGGTGACCACTTATTAAAATTATTCATCATTTCTTTTATGAAGCTTTCTTTATTAGGCGCACCATAGCTTTTTAACATCATTTTAATTGCTCTCTCTTCCTCTAAAAGAGAATCGTCCGAACCGCGAGCCTCCGTCAGGCCGTCGCTATAAAGCAATATGTGTGATCCAGTAGGAAAATCAATCGAGCGCACATCGTACTGTGAATTTGGTAAAAACCCAATCGGTGTGCCAGTGGTATCGCACTGAATTATTTCGTCAGTATTTTCATTGCCTAGAAAAAAAGGTGGCGCAGCCGCGCTTGCATAGTCGAAGGTTGATTTTCTCGTATCCACGATACCATACAACATGGTTGCAAACTGCCCTCTGGGCAACAGGCGATAAAGAATATTGTTTATACTAAATAGAATTTTTTCTGGCTCAAGCCATTCATCTGTCATTTGCTCGAGAATGGTGTGCAAGCGAAAAGTATTTAACGCCGCGGTTACCCCGTGACCAGAAAAATCTACTATATACACGGCGAAGCGATCTTCATCTATGGGGCGCATTCCCCATATATCTCCACCTAGGTACGAGGAGGGCTCAAAGTGATTCTCAAGTTTAATGCCGTAGTGATTTTGAATATTGTCCTGTATTTTTTGAGAAGGTAGAATGCCTCCCTGCATTTTTTGCGAGATTTCAAGCTCTTCTTCGTTTTGATCAAAATATTCTTGCAGTTTTTGAAGTAGGTGATGGCGTTCAAGGTGAACTTTGATACGTGTTATTAGTTCCTGAAAATTAATCGGCTTGAATATCAGGTCCGTTGCCCCAACATCGAATACTTTCATCTTTTCATTTACATCATCAACCCCAGTTTGGACAATGACAGGAATATGTTTGTGTGCAGGGTCAGCACGCAGGCGGCGCAGGCACTCATAACCATCCATAACAGGCATCTGAATATCAAGAAGAACTACATGAGGGAGAAAGCTTCCGATCTTTGTAAGTGCTTCTTCACCATTTTTTGCCGTCTCAATAGAGGTTAATCCAGCTTTTTTTAGAAATCCTACTATGATTTCACAATTCATCAAAGAATCGTCAACAATAAGGACACGACTTCCTTGTAAATATTCACGAGAAATATTTTTAATAGAATTTTCCAATACAGCATTCCCCCAAAAGCTTGCTGTTTACGCAACCATTTTATTTTTTATTATAAGGGTTGCGGGACAATAAAGTTGATAAATTATTTTATTCTATAATAGTGATCAACTCGCCAAATTTTGTGATATCAAGCATCTTTTTCACCTGCCCCCGAGGGCTTTGAATAATCATTTCTGTTCCATGCTCTGTTGCAACTTCTTTAGCCAGAACAAGCATGCCCAGCCCAGCTGAATCGATGGATTCCAGATCCTTGACATTAAATTTGCAGGTTTTTAGAGAATCAGACTTAATTCCCTCAACGATTGACCGAAATTCTACATTATCACCAAAGCTCATTTGTCCGCTAACAATGATCTCCCTGGTGCCGTGATTATCCTGAATATCTATATTCATTATCTTAAATTCTCCAATTGCAGTGTTATTTAGTTAATTTATGAATATGCTATGTTAAATCATGCATTTTCAATGTTAACTATTTCTAATTGTGGCAAGGAACGATTCAACCTCTTTGGTTAGCGATTCAACAGGACCGGCAAGGTCTTCGCTTCTCCACATCATATTTATGGCCGTACCATAAGAAGACGCAGATGAACGAGAAACCTCGACAACATTTTCACTTACCTGTTTTGCGTCCTCATTTACACTGGAAATATTGCGGGCAATTTCGCTTGTTGCAGCACCTTGTTCCTCAATTGCCGCAGCAACTGAGGCGACAATCTCATTTATTTCCTCAATGGTACCGCTGATGCCGCTAATGGCACTAACTGCTTCTGAGGTTGCGCTTTGGATGCTACCAATTCTACCGCTAATATCTTCCGTCGCTTTTGCTGTCTGGTTGGCAAGGTTTTTAACCTCACTTGCAACCACCGCAAAACCCTTGCCGGCATCGCCAGCGCGCGCTGCCTCAATGGTTGCGTTTAGGGCCAGAAGGTTGGTTTGATCGGCAATATCAGTAATAAGAGCCACGACCTCGCCAATTTTATTCACAGCCTCTGCTAGCTCCCTGATTTTTTCTGTAGTTTGCCCAGCCTCATCAACCGCATTTCTGGCTATGTTGGCAGACTTGGAAATTTGCCCACTAATTTCATTTACTGAACTTGTAAGCTCTTCAGTCGCGGAAGCGGCAGTTGAAACATTGCTTGATGTACGTTCCGAAGCTTCGGCAACCCCTAGGGATTTGCTGGTGCTGACATCAATTCCTTTACCAATATTTTTTGTTGCAACTACGATATCAGCGGCAACAGCAGAAACATCTTTGACCACAGAGCCAACACGTTCCTCTAGATCATCGGCAAGTTTTAGTAGTTCTTTGCGCCGATTTTCTTCTTGTTGCTTTTCGAGCATCTCCTGCTCTTCTTTCATTCTATCCATTTCAAGAAGATTATCTTTAAATACTTGAACGGCTTGGGCCATGGTGCCAATTTCGTCACCACGATCTGTGCCCGAAACTTCGATTTCTTTTTCACCTTCGGAAAGTTTGGTCATAACTCTGGTCATGGAATTAACTGGACCAACAATCCCGCGAACAATAACCACAATCATAATCACGGTAACTACCAGTAAAACAACAACAACAACCAGAAGGCTAAAGAATGTAGCTTCTGCAGCGCCACCAGCGCTTTTTGCTGTTGCGACTAGATCACCACTGATTTTGTCTTCAACTTTTTTCAGCAAGTTTATTTTTTTAGTTATGGTGCCAAACCAATAAGGCCCCTCAATTCCTTCGGTGCTTCCGGTTTTTGGGCTTGCGATGGCAATTTTGCGCATACGAGCCACTTCGTCGACATCTGGGCCGACCATGGTTTTTTCATAGAATGCTTTTTGTTCTGTCGTGCCATAATCAAAGAATGATTTAGTAAGAACTTTTTGCAAAGCAATAAGGCCCACAAAGTTATTGTAAACCCCTGTCGCAAACTTGCCCGCACCAAATCCAGCACCACCCATGGCACGTTCAATACCGGCACGTTCTTTCGCCTGAAGAAAACTGGTGTAGGCTGCTATGCGTTTGGTTATGTCAGCATCTGAGCTGATTACAGCCATTTCTTCTATAATGGCCAGCATCTTGGCAATTGTTGGCGTATAATAGCCGGCCATTTGGGGAACGGTCAGGGCAAAGCTGGATATGCCGTTGCGTTTTTTATTTAATTCACCAAGTGCTTTTTGGGCCGTAGAAATTTTAGCCTTAAGCTTATTAGTGGAGGGTACGAAGGACGAAAGAGCGTCATTCATTTTTTTCAAGAAATCGTCAGTATTTTTGTGCTGAATTGGCAATTCTTTACTGAACTTCGCGCCCTTCGACCCAATATACACGGCAGAGGTTCCGCGTTCTTTTTGTAGTTCGTGTACTACTGCGCTTATGGGAGGGGCAAGGCTGGCAAGTTCGACGATTTTGTCCATTTCCGTCGCCGTGGACCTGCTATCAATAACCGAGGTTAATGAAAAATAAATAAATCCAACAACGGGCAGCAACAAGGCTGAAATTATTCGAACTTGAATTTTTGCATTCTTGAAGAATGACATAATTTTATTATTCCTTTTTTCTTTACTCTGCTTTACTTAACCCTAACTCCGCGCATCCCCTAGCTTAAAAAGCAGTGTAATTTAATTATGTTATAGAAAGTATCTCTATAGATAATTTATGCTAGTTATGATAAATATTTAATACTAGAGGTAGCGGCCATTCCTTGACTTTATGCAAGGAACAAGTGCGAATGTAATCACAATCACTTGATGTTGACACTCAGTCTATTAATTTATTAAATAGGGTCTAAGTGATCTAATTTAATCCTATATTGCTTATTCAGTCAAAGTTTCAAATGATATTTCAGATGAAATTATTGTGCCATGAAGGTGGCCAATTGGTTAGTCTTGCCACACATAAATAATTTACCATTTACCATTTATCATTTTGTTTTGTGCTGATTATGAGATTTATCTTAATAATTCTAATTCTAATTTTAATTCTTAACAATTAAAGCCCCATCTTTATTCGCCGTGCCTTGGCGCAATTTATGTATTTTACTATGGATGATATTATCTTCAAGATTGTGATAAAGTATTATACTTGAGATTAAGGGTGGTCGTTGGCTTTTGCCACAATCCACCTTTCAAGATATTAAGCCGCATATCTCTGGGGGGAGTAATTTAGGCGATGGGTGAGTTCAACATTAAGGCTATGCGCCTCAGGTTTTATGTTGTTTTTGTACTGATGGGGGGATTGGCAATTGTTTCCAATCTGTTGCTAGATGAAGTAATC
This sequence comes from Thalassospiraceae bacterium, assembly GCA_030638205.1. GTDB lineage: Bacteria > Pseudomonadota > Alphaproteobacteria > Rhodospirillales > Magnetovibrionaceae > DAOVVL01. The sequence goes on along the minus strand of DAOWFB010000035.1, from coordinate 6,179 downwards.
GGCTCGTTTCATCACACCTCGGCTCAGGTTAATATTGCCGGGAAGCAGCGAATGTTTATTCAGCACATAACCCTGGAAGTGGTTAAGCTGGATTTACTGCCCGAGGGACCAAGGCGAGAGACGGTTCGCCAAGATGTGGAAAAAAGCCTTAACCAGATTGAACATAACCACCATGTGTTGATAGAGGGGGATGCAGATACTGGAATCCCTAAAACCACTTCGCCGCATGTGTTGCGATTAATATTTGGACCAGATGCCGATCTTGATAAAAAAATAAATGATTTTATTTCTGCGGGCAGGATTATTTTATCCGATCACGAAATAGGCACCCCCAGTGCCGATGCTGGGCACGATCATACGGATAACATATTTGATCTCAGCGAAGGTGAGCTGCCGTATCTTATGAATCGGGTGGTAAATGCATACCAAAAAGACAACGAAGATTATATTTCCAGAATCAAAGTCTATCTTGTTGTGGCTACGGTTGGAATATTAATCTCTCTCATGATTGTTTATTTTTTCATTTTTCGCCAAGCCTTAAATCGTATTAAGCAAGAGTTTTCCGTACGCACTAAAACAGAAAAATCACTTACTCTGGCTCTAAATAAAGCAGAAGAAGCATCCCGCGTTAAATCAGAATTTATGGCTAATATGAGTCATGAAATCAGAACACCAATGAATGGCGTGATTGGAATGTTGGAGTTGCTACGCTTTAGTAACATTAACTCCGAACAAGAGCATTATGTTAAAACTGCCGTTAAATCTGCAGAAATGCAGCTTAATATTATCAACGATATTCTCGATTTTTCTAAAATTAATGCTCACGGGATGAGTCTGAATGAAGTCAGCTTTGATCCGATTAGGGTAGTGGAAGAAGTCTCTGAAATGTTAAGCGATAATGTTCACTTCAGTGATGTGGAATTAACTTGTTTTATTGACCCCGCCATTGTCAAATTAGTACGTGGCGATTCACAAAGATTTCGCCAGGTAATTACCAACCTTACAGGTAACGCAATTAAATTTACCGAAAAAGGAGAAGTCAGTATCAGCCTGTGTAAAGAGCGCGAAACAGAAGATTCTGTTTGGCTGCGCTTTGAAGTGCGGGATACGGGCATAGGTTTTACGCCTGAAACTCATGAAATAATATTTAAATCATTTACCCAGGCCGATAGCTCAACAACCCGTAAATATGGTGGAACCGGGCTTGGGCTTTCGATTTCTAGTGAAATTGTTAAATTGATGGGCGGTAAGATTGAAGCGGAAAGCACGTTGGGTGAGGGCTCTCGGTTTTGGTTTAGCGTTCCGTTTATTAAGTCCAGCGGTAAACAAGAGCTGTCGGCCAATTCGATTTGGGCAAAACGAGTCATCATTATTGATGATAATAAAACCAATCGCGAAATATTTGAACGTTATCTTAATTCTTGGAACATTAGCTCAGTAAGTGCTGCCAGTGGCGAGGAGGCGCTGATGTTATTGCGCACTGCCGCAGAGAACAATGATCCATTCGACGCGGCCATCGTAGATTTTCATATGCCGGGCATGGATGGGCTTGAGTTGGGGAGGATAATAGTTAAATCAGAAGACATCCCATACCTGCACACCATCTTGCTTAGTTCAGCACCGCTTCCTGATTTGTCCCTTATTGATCAGTCTGGCTTTGTTAACCGTCTAACAAAACCGGTTCGTCAATCGGATTTGCTTAATGCGCTGCGCCATCCAGAAAATAACGCAGAAAGTCACGGCAACATTAACAAAATGCAAGGCCCGCATCCCAAAGTTAAGATGAGCTCTAAATACAAGGTTTTGCTTGTAGATGACGTTCTTATTAATTGCGAGCTGGCTGCGGGTTATTTGGCGTGGCTGGGAATTAAGCCGGATATCGCACATAACGGCCGCGAAGCTTTGGCTATGGCGGACAATAACACCTATGATTTGGTGTTGATGGACGTTCAAATGCCGACAATGAGTGGATTTGAAGCCACCAAAATTATTCGTAAACAAGAGCTTGCAAAAAACATTCCTCATTTGCCGATTATAGCTATTACCGCATATGCCATGAAAGAAGACCGTGAAAAATGCTTAAACGCAGGCATGGACGATTATATTAGCAAGCCCATAGATAGTGATAAATTTATAAAAAAGGTAAAATTTTGGCTGAATTATGATGAGCAACCAGAACCAGAAGAAGATGGCGGCACCATTGCAGCGGATAATGTTTTGTGTTTATCGACGCTAAGCACATTAAAGGAATTGTTGGCCAGCGCACCCGGAAATTTTGAGCGTGTACTAAATAGCTTTATTGAAACCACACCAGAACTGTTGGATGAAATAGAAGATTTCGTGCAATCTAAAAATATTGCGGGCGCTAATCTTCCCTCGCACACCCTTAAATCCAACAGTGCTGCGATAGGTGCGCTTGGCCTAAGCGCATTAGCGCAAAAAATTGAGCGACTAGCGCGAAGCAACGAAACGGGCAATATTGCCGAGCTGCTGGATGCTGCGCGGTTGGCTGGCAGTGCCGCTATAGAAATTATAGAAATTGAATTATCAAGATCAAATTAAGTAAAAGGCTAAAATTTGAATCTTGGTAATTGATGTGGGGCGGGGCAAATCAAGGCTTAATACGGGCTTTAAATTGTTAGGTTGTAATTTGATGAACCAAACTGAGAGTGTTAATTTTAGCGCATTCAATGGGCAGGCTGTTTGGTTGTTAAAATTGAAGTAAGAACAAATTTCTTAGTGGCGGTGTAAAAAACTTCATAATGTATAAGTATCTGAAGCAGTTTGTATTAATTTTTTTTCCGGTAACGGCGTTACTTTCCCTTATTGCCGTTCTCACCATTCAGCACAACTACAAACAAGATCAAAATACTTTAAAAACAACAGTAACCGCATCCTTATCAAGCGGGGTTAATTCTATTGCCAATAATTTGAGTGTGGTTATTTCTGATTTGAAAATAATCACATGGGAGATTGAGAAACAAACAACAAACAAAAAAATGACCGCCGAGGCTAAGGACAAGATATCGCATCTTGTGGCGCATATTATCGAGGCTAAGCGGACTTATGATCAAATTCGTTATATTGATGAAACCGGAATGGAAATAATCAGGGTAAATTATAACAATGGAGACCCATTAATAAATGGAGACCCATTAATAATTTACGACAGCAATCTGTTGCAAGATAAAAGCGATCGATATTATTTTAAAGAAGCCATAAAACTAAATAATAAGGATGACGTTTACTTTTCCAAGTTTGATTTGAACATCGAGAATGGAAAAGTAGAAAAACCAAACAAACCAGTAATTAGGGCCGCATCCCCGGTGTTCGATAGCAGCGGACGCAAGCGTGGCATTGTCATTATCAATTACTTGGGCAAAAAGCTAATTAGCAACTTCAAGCATGATTCTGGCAATGCGATGATTGTCAATTCCAATGGCTATTGGATAAGCGCTGACAAGCCTGAACTTGAATGGGGATTTATGTTTGGCAAAGATGAAGCCTTTGCAAAGCGGTTTCCCAATAGCTGGCACAAGATTATTGGAGCAAACAGCGGTCTGTTCACCGATAGCAATGGCTTGTTTGCTTTTCAGACCATATATCCTTTTACCGGGAAAGAAACATCAGGTACTGGACACAATAAAAACATAACTCAAGGTGTGGATTTAAAAGAGAATACAAAAAAGGGAAAAGCGGACCCTTATTTTTGGAAGACAGTTTCGTGGGTTTCTAATGAAAAACTATCATCTCTAAAAAATAAGGTTATAAAAGAAATTTTTATTATTTTAGGGCCCGTTTATGCGATTGTTATTATAATCGTCATGGGTCTGATTTATTTTAGATTGCACCGCATCAATAGCGAAGAAGCCATAGAAATAATGGAGTCATCCATTATAGAGCGTGAAGATAGTTATAATCGTCAAAGTGCAATTATTAATGATCGCCTTCGTAGTGCAGTTGAAAGCTTTCCAGATGGCTTTGTTCTTTATGATAAGGATGACCGCCTTATCATGTGCAACGATGCCTTTCGTAAAATGTGGTCCGGGATCGACGATCTTATTAAACCCGGCGTTCGTTTTTATGATCTTGCCAGCGCCATTGAAACTCGCGGTATTGCGCCCAAAACGGAGGCCGTTAAAAAACTTAACTGGGTTGATTCTCGCCTAGAAAATCACAATCAAGATGATCGATTAGAAGTGCAATTAACCGATGGGCGCTACATTCTTCATCTTGATCATTTAACCTCAGACGGGGGCCATGCGGGCATTCGCATCGATATTACCCAAAAAAAGCAGGCAGAAGAAAAGATTCTTCAGGCCAAAAATAATCTGGAATTAGAGGTTAATAGACGAACCCGTGAACTAAGCGAACGGGTTAAGGAGGTAAATTGTCTGTATTCCATATCAAGCATCTATAATGATCAGAATCTGTCTACCGAAAAGGTGTTGCAGGCCATTATCGAGGTCCTTCCATTTGGGTGGCAATACCCGGAAATAACATGCGTCAGTATCAGCTATAATAATCAGGTGTTTTCTTCTCCTAATTTCAAGGAAACACCTTGGCAACAATTTGGTGAAATTATTGTTGGCAATAATAAAGTTGGCGAGATCAAGGTAGGCTACCTAAAGGAAATGCCAGATGAGCATGACGGCCCTTTTTTGCTGGAGGAGAAGAATATTGTTGATGAAGTTGCTCGCCGTACAGGCAAGGAAATAGAGCGCAAGCAGGCAGAGAAGAAATTATTAGATTCTGAAGAACGTTTTTCCAAGGCTTTCAATAAGAGCCCTACGCCCATGACCATCTCCGATACCGAAACCGGTGTTTTATATAACGTCAACGAAAAATGGCTATCATTATTTGGATACACATTTGACGAATGCGTAGGCCAAACAGCCGTTGGTATGGGGGTTTGGGCGGATATTGTTCATCGTTCGCAATTGACTGATAAGTTAAACAAAGAAGGTAGCGTTAAAGATTTTGATGTTGATTTATATAAAAATGACGGCCATGCCGTAAACATAATGATTTCGGCAGAATTTATTAACCTAGGCGGAAAATCATGTATGCAGGCAAGTTTGGTTGATGTTACGGCACACAAACGCGCAGAGGCAGAATTAGAAAAAGCAAAGCGGGAATCTGAGGTTGCCAGCCAAATTAAGTCAGAATTCCTCGCTAATATGAGCCACGAAATTCGCACGCCCATGAACGGCGTTATCGGCATGTTGGAACTTTTACGTGGAACAAAATTAACCGACCAGCAAAAAGAATTCATGGATATGGCCATGCGCTCGGCTGAAATGCAGCTTAGTGTTATTAACAATATTCTAGATTTCTCCAAGATAGAGGCTGGCAAGATGGTTATGGAGAAAGCGCCATTCAAACCTTATGATGTGGTTATGGATGTTTGCTCCATTTTGGCAAATCAAGCCAACCTTAAGGGGATCAAGCTATCCCATTTTATTGCCCCTGATGTGAATAACGTTGTTATTGGAGACTCAACACGATTACGTCAGGTGATTGCCAACCTAGTTAGCAACGCCATTAAATTCACCGATGATGGCGAAGTCTCCATCCATGCAACAATTGAACGCGAAGAAGATGATGAGGTTTGGCTGCGCTTTGAAGTCACCGATACAGGCATTGGCATAGACCAAGAGACCCAGAATGCGCTGTTCGAGCCCTTTTCTCAGGCCGACAGCTCAATCACCAGAAAATTTGGTGGAACGGGTTTGGGGCTAACTATTTCCATGCAATTGACCGAACTGATGGGCGGCATAATTGGCGCCGAAAGCGAAATGGGTTCCGGTTCAACTTTTTGGATTTATATTCCATTCCTTAAAGAAAAGTTCGTTCAGGGCCAAACAGATAAACCCTCAGAAGCAACGCAGGCGACCCCGGATGAAAAACCAGCGACATCATCATATAATTCCCGCGTGCTTCTGGCTGATGACACGTTCATTAATTTAGAGGTTGCTAAAGCATTATTGGCCAAGGTCGACATCGAACCAGACATCGCCAAAAACGGACATGAAGCCGTTGAGAAAATTACCGCCAATACTTATGACCTGGTGTTGATGGATGTGCAGATGCCGGAGATGGATGGGCTTGAGGCGACACGCCAAATTCGCAAGCACGAGGAGGCAAATTCTCTTCCACGAACTCCTATTATTGCCATG
>DAOWFB010000058.1 GCA_030638205.1 Thalassospiraceae bacterium | reverse complement strand
TGGTCGGAGCGACAGGATTTGAACCTGCGACCCCTACACCCCCAGTGTAGTGCGCTACCAGGCTGCGCTACGCTCCGTTCAATTTTACGTTTCAACCTATTTGGGGGGGTGAAACGCGACCCTATATACGCGCCGGAAAGCTCGAACGCAATTGTCACATTGGGTATTTTAAGAGAATTTTTTTAAATCAGCACGAACCGCCACCAGTTTATTTAGCAAGCTCTCGGCATCGGCACGTGAAATGCCGTCCGTAGTGCCGTCCGCAACGGATGAATCGGCCTCTTTTTCGCTTGATAATAATGCATCCGTGGTTTTATCCACCATGTTGGGTGTCGATACTCCACCCGGTTTTTTAAGAAGCTTTTGAACGCCTTTTATGGTGTAGCCTTCTTCGTGCAGCAGAGATTTGATTTGCACCAGAACCTCGACATCTTCGGGTCGATAATAACGTCTGCCGCCACCTCTTTTCATGGGGCTTACTTGAGGAAATTTTGTTTCCCAAAAACGAAGGACGTGCTGAGGTAGATCCAGGTGTTTTGCTACTTCGCTTATTGTGCGAAATGCTTCGCGCGATTTTTCCCTACCGCGACCATCTCCACCGATAGCAGAATCAATGCTCTCTTCAGCACCTTGGTCAACACCCAAATCAATACCGCTAGCCATAACCAGCCTTAAGCCTGGCCGGGTTTGCGTTTGGAATTAATGCGGGTTTTCATTACCTGAGAAGGCCTGAAAACAAGAACTTTTCTAGGTAAAATCGGAACCTCTTCGCCGGTCTTGGGGTTGCGGCCAATGCGCTGCCCCTTTTTGCGAACAGAAAAACTGCCAAACGAGGAGATTTTTACGGTCTCTCCGCCTGCCAAGGCATCGGTCATCATTTTAAGAACCGATTCAAGTAAATCAGCAGATTCGTTTCGCGAGAGGCCTACCTCTTGATATACGGCTTCGCCTAGCTGTGCGCGTGTAATGGTATTATCGCTCATCTCGCCCTCACCTGTTCCAGTTTGCTATGTTGAACCTAGAGGGTATCGCGCGAGGTAAAATGCGTCAATATCAAAGGGATGGAAGGCTAATTTAATTTAAAAATTAGTCCTAATATAAGCGTCAAATACGGTAAATTCTCTAAATTACTGGAAAATTCAAGCTACCAGCGAACCAAAGCCGAACCCCATGTAAGGCCACCACCCATGGCCTCCATCAGTATAATTTGGCCTTTTTGAATACGTCCATCGCGCACCGCCTCGTCAAGGGCAAGGGGAATTGATGCGGCGGAAGTGTTTGCGTGACGGTCAACTGTAATTACCACCTGATCTTCGCTGAGACCTAGCTTTTTTGCCGTTCCGTCAAGTATGCGTTTGTTGGCTTGATGGGGAACCAGCCAATCAATATCCTTGGTAGTGAGATCGTTTGCCGTTAGTGCTTCTTCGGCAACGGCGGCCAAATTAGTTACGGCGTGGCGGAACACTTCGCGCCCAAGCATCCGTAGGTGGCCTATGGTTCCGGTTGAACCGGGGCCGCCATCAACATAAAGCACCTCTCTTAGGCGTCCGTCAGAATGAAGGTGAGTTGATAAAATGCCGCTATCATCGCCATCACCTGCATCAAACCCTTCAAGCACCACCGCGCCCGCGCCATCGCCAAATAATACGCAGGTTGAACGGTCGGTCCAGTCGAGTATGCGAGAAACAACCTCGGCACCAATAACTAAAATACGTTTTGCCTGCCCCGCACGGATCATTCCATCGGCAATGGAAAGCGCATAAATAAAACCAGAACAAACCGCCTGAATATCAAACGCATAACCGTGGTTCATTCCAAGCATCGCCTGAACTTTTGTTGCGGTTGAAGGGAATGTATTATCCGGCGTTGTTGTCGCCATAATTATTACATCAATTCCATCGGCGGTTATGCCTGCGGCATCAAGAGCATTTTCAGCTGCTTGAAATGCAATAATTGATGTTGTTTCGCCTTCTTTGGCGACACGACGTTCTTTGATGCCGGTACGATCGACTATCCACTCGTCAGAGGTGTCTAGCTTTTTGGAAAGCTCTTCATTGGTGATCACCTTTTCCGGAAGATGTGATCCTGTGCCGATGATGCGTGAAACAATTGCCATTTAATCATCCGTTTGAATATTGGAAAAATTGTGGTGCTCGTCATTAAAGCGGGCAAAGTCTTCCTTGATGCCGTCGTTTAATCCGTCGGAAACCATTTCGTGGGCAGCAAGAATTGCGTTGGCAAAACCAAAGGAATCTGTTCCGCCGTGGCTTTTGACACATATGCCATTAAGCCCAAGAAACATTGCACCATTGTAACGCCTAGGATCGAACCTGTTACGAAAAGCGTCTATTGCTGGCTTGGCAATTAGCGCACCAATTTTACCAAGCGTTGATCCTTTTAGTTCTTCCTTCAGTGCGCCTGCAAAAAGCTTGGCCGTGCCTTCGATTGTTTTTAACGCCACGTTGCCGGTAAAGCCATCTGTAACAACAACATCAACTGTTCCCTTGCCTATATCATCGCCTTCGACAAAGCCGTGAAATTTAATTGGCAAATTTGTTTCGCGTAAAATAGCTGCCGCCTGCTTTACCGAATCGTTTCCTTTTAAAACTTCGGTACCAACATTAAGAATACCAATTGATGGCTGTTTTATATCCAGAACATACCGCGCAAACACTTCGCCCATCACCGCAAACTGCACAAGGTTTTCTGCATCACACTGGATGTTTGCGCCAAGATCCAACATAACGCTTTCTCCAGTCATGGTTGGGTAATAGCTTGCGATTGCCGGGCGATCGATGCCGGGCAAAGTTTTCATTACAAATTTTGCCATAGCCATTAGCGCGCCAGTATTACCCGCCGACACAACGCCACCGGCAATACCGTCACCCACTGCATTGATGGCAAGACGCATGCTGGACTGACGACCAGAGCGAAGTGCAACGCCTGGCTTCTCGTCGTTGCTTACAACATCGTCGGTGTGGTGGATCTCGGTTACTTCCATAACCTGAGGGTAATTGGCAAGCTGCGTTCTTAGCTTGTGGCCGTCGCCATAAAGATGGAAATTGACGTTGGAGACAGTTTCAAGGGCAATGGCCATTCCGTCAATAACCATCGACGGCGCATTATCGCCGCCCATAGCATCAATAGAGAGTGTAATTTGCTGAGACACGTGGATGACCTTACAGCCCTAATGGGGCGGTCTCAACCGGGGACTTATTAGGCGGCATCGCCAGATTTGATAACTTCGCGGTTGTCGTACTGGCCGCAGGAAGCACAAACGTGATGAGGGCGCTTCAATTCGCCGCAAGATGCGCATTCTTCAAAGGCTTGAGCCTTTAATCCATCGTGCGCACGACGCATACCACGTTTGGAAGGAGTAGTTTTTTTCTTTGGAACTGCCATTTTAAATTACCTTCGGTGCTTTAAGATTTTGCGTAGCCCACAAAGGCTAAGCGGTGCTGTATAAACCAAAAAAGGTGAATAGGGCAAGCGGTTACATTAACTATTTTGAGACTATTTTGGCTCTTTTCCATCCATAAGGCTGTCTTTTAGGGATGCGAGCTTGGCAAAGGGGTTGTCTTTGGCACCTCCCTGCTCATCATTTTTGCTAACCCATTCAAATTTCACACCTTTTTTCCTTAGAAACGGATCAATTCTTAAAGATAGTTCTTGAGAGATAAATTCTCCCATATCTATCACCCCGCCTATTATTGGCTCTGGGGCATCTTCGCTGCTGGCTTCAAGATCAAAAAGTTCGCTGTCTTCGCTAAAGCCCTCATTTTCAAGGGATTCGCCGAAAGATTCCGCAATGGATTTTGGTGCGGCGGAAAAAACCTGAGAAAAACTGGCGTCTATTTCGCTGTTTATCGGCTCGGTGGTCACAGAGCAGGTCTGGGTTAGGTTGGTTTTTAGCTTTACCTCGGCCAGCACGTCACCACCACCCTTACCTTTCTCCGTGGCGGCCTCCTCCGTGGCGCTATATGCTGCAGACAGCTTTATCTCGGCCTCTAGTAGAGAAATACCTAGAATACCAAACCGCCTTGCCAATGCGGTCAATTCATCACCGTCGGCTTTTATGGATATATTCGTTGGCTTTGACGATGAATAAACGTCTGCCACATTGATAATGCGCGATAATTCAGGCTTACTGGTCATTTAAGTATTTCCCCCGTATGTATTTTTATTACTGGGCTTTGGGAATACTTCTTTCCCTTGGGTAAAGCTATCGTCATTCAGCTCGGCCATAAAAGAATTAATCTCCAGCACTCTTTTTGCCAGCATCACAGAGCCGGAAACAATGCTGTCTTTGCTGCGAAAAATGTTTCTGGAAATGGCATCCTGCCAAAGATCGCCGGTGGCACCGCTTTCGATTAATTGCCCGTATGTTCGCATGCACCCCATAAAAGTACCGGACATTTCACGAATTTTATATTTCATTCCTTCGTCAGAAACCCCTACTTCGCGCAAATTTGTATCCATATCGGCAAACATTATGTCAAATACATCCTGACCAAGAACATCACCACCCATGGATATTCGCCTTATGCGGCCAAGCGCAAGCGATACCATAAGCGTAATCATGTCAAAACGCCCCTCAACGGTGTCAGGAACGCCTGCGGTTACGTAATATTCGGGCCTTCGGGCCTCAAAAACCGCAGATGCATAAATAGCGCCAGAAGCCCCAGAGGACTTTGACCGGCCCCATGATTTGGGCAAAAAATTATGGAGAAATCCGAGCTTGTTCATTATGGCCTTTAGCATATATTTATACCCATAGATTATAGTAAATTATCGTAACTATTGACCTGCCCTCTATTCAGGGCCAAATATGTAGTCCAATGAAACCTAGCTCGAAACCCATGTTTTTAAAAATATTAACCCCGCATGCCACCGGGGCTTCTTTGCTGCGTACCATAGTGCTTTCCGTGGCCCTTGGGGCGGTTGCCGTTGGTGCCTCTGGATGCGGCTCAAGAATAGCCACCCGTGGCAACGAAGTCAGCACCGAACAGATTTCCACCCTTGAGGTTGGATCCCACGATCGCCAACAAATTTTTTCTATGTTTGGTTCTCCATCGAGCACGTCAAGCTTTGGCGATGAAACATGGTATTACATTTTTGAAAAAGATGAATCGGTTGCGTTCCTTGAGCCCGAAGTAAAAGAAAGAACCGTATTGGCATTGCAATTTGACGATGGCGGTAAATTAGCAAACATAAAAACAACCGGGCTTGATGGCGCACAAAAAGTAACTCCGGTTGAACGCAAAACAGCCACAGCAGGAAACAAGCTTTCCTTCATCGAGCAAATGATAGCCAACATTGGAAGATTTGGAAAATAGTTACAGTAATTTTTTATGAACAAAAAACCCCGGAGAATTTCTCCGGGGTTTTGTTTTGTCTATTGTCTTAATTGTTATCCAGCAAGAAGTGCTAACAACAAAATTGCAACAATATTTGTAATCTTGATTAACGGGTTAACGGATGGGCCGGATGTATCCTTGTAAGGATCACCAACCGTATCACCGGTAACCGATGCTTTGTGGGCTTCTGAACCCTTGCCGCCGTGGGCGCCATCTTCGATATATTTTTTGGCGTTATCCCACGCACCGCCACCGACGGTCATGGAGATGGCAACAAACAAACCTGTCACGATTGTTCCCAAAAGCATTGCACCCAATGTGCTAAACGCAGCACCCTGGCCGGCAAACGCATCTACCGCAAAGTAAACGACTACCGGGGCAAGAACCGGAAGCAATGACGGTAAAATCATTTCCTTGATCGCCGCCTTGGTAAGAAGATCCACACAAGAAGCATAATCAGGCTTTCCTGTGCCTTCCATGATGCCCGGTATTTCCTTGAACTGACGACGCACCTCAACCACAACCGAACCGGCTGCCCGGCCAACGGCCATCATCGACATTCCACCAAACAAATATGGCAACAAGCCACCAATAAACAGTCCAATTATCACATAAGGATTTTGCAGGCTGAAATCGACAGCTACATCAGGGAAGTAATGGTTTAGATCCTCTGTGTAGGCCGCAAACAGTACCAGAGCCGCCAAAGCAGCAGAACCAATGGCATAGCCCTTGGTAACCGCCTTAGTGGTGTTACCAACCGCATCAAGCGTATCTGTGGTTTTGCGAACGTCTTCTGGCAAATCGGCCATTTCAGCGATACCACCAGCGTTATCGGTTACGGGGCCAAAGGCATCAAGCGCAACCACGGTGCCAGCCAAGGCCAGCATGGTAGTCGCAGCAATGGAAATACCAAAAAGTCCCGCACTCAAATACGTTATGATAATGGCAGCGCTAATAACCAGAACCGGTAATGCGGTGGCTTCCATTGAAACCGCCAGGCCCTGAATAACGTTAGTGCCATGCCCGGTAGTCGAGGCAGAGGCAACGCTTCTTACCGGACGATAATCTGTACTGGTATAATATTCAGTAATCCAGATAAGCAAACCGGTTACGCCCAGTCCCGCAAGGGAGCAAACATAAAGATCGGTTGCGCTAAAGGTTGTTCCGGTAGTTGTTGTGAATTGAGCGTCCCAGCCCAGCATAACCGAAATAATTCCGCCAATAAGAACCGCCGAAATTACCGCAGTTGCGATAAAGCCTTTGTAAAGGGCGCCCATCACGTTGTTGGATGCACCAAGCTTAACAAAGAACGTACCTATAACCGAACCTGCGATGCATACGCCGGCAATAACAAGCGGAAGCAGCATTAATGTTTCTTGTTCGGCACCGACAAAGAAAATACCGCCAAGCAACATGGTTGCAACAATGGTAACGGCGTAAGTTTCAAAAAGATCGGCTGCCATGCCGGCGCAATCACCAACATTATCACCCACGTTATCGGCAATGGTTGCCGGGTTGCGGGGGTCATCTTCGGGGATACCTGCTTCAACCTTGCCAACTAAATCGCCGCCAACATCGGCACCCTTGGTGAATATTCCGCCACCAAGACGGGCAAAGATTGATATTAATGATGCGCCAAAGCTAAGTGCAACCAGCGCCTCAAGAATATGACGAACACCGCTTGCGGTGCTTGGGTCAACAATAGAGCGCATGTACATGTAGTAACCCGCAACACCAAGCAGACCCAAACCAACAACCAATAGTCCGGTAATGGCACCAGATTTAAATGCAACGTCCATAGCCGGGCCAAGGCCCTTTGATCGTGCGGCCTCTGCTGTGCGTACATTGGCGCGCACAGAAACATGCATACCAATAAATCCTGTTATGCCAGAAAGGACTGCACCAATAGCAAAGCCAACAGCAACCGACATGCCCAAGCGAAGACCAAGCAGTACGCAAACCACTACGCCGACAATTCCGATTGTTATATATTGACGCTTTAGGTATGCAGCGGCGCCTTCTTGAACCGCAGCAGCAATTTCCTGCATGAGTTCAGTTCCAGTCGGCTGCGCCATAATAGATTTAATAGCTATGGCACCGTACGCCACGGCTAATACACCGCAGGCCAATACCAAATAATAAGTCGATGACATAGAATACTCCCCAATCAAATTAATATAAATTTAAAGGACCTCCCCCCAAGAATCGATCCTCACATAAAAACCGAGAACAAACTGACAGAACGCTCGCAAATTGGCAACAATACAGCTTGGATATGTTAGTATTGGCTAATTATCCATCATATTGGGTGTATTTTATCTCAGCCGCCGCCGGCTGGCATTTGTGTCATGCCTTGAACAATGGCTTCAGAAACCACGTCCTTGCCCAACACCTTGTCGATAACCATCTTTAGCCTGTATTTGATAAGCGGCACATCAAGGTTTTGATTTTTTCTAAGGGTTCTGGGGATGTAATAAGTAAAATCTTTGATAAGGGCATCGCCAAGTTTAGTCTTGAGCTTACCTACGGATTTAAAATTTTTGTTCCCGAATACTTCTAGTTTGTAAATAATCTGTATTGTTCCGGCTAACTCATTGTCTTGGAACACGGGTATCAACAAAGGATCCATTTCAATATAATAAGGTTTAGCCGAAAACGCTGAAAGCTCCCTCTCTCCACTGGCCTTTCTAGTCGCCTCTTCAGCCAACTGTTCTTCGGTTTTAGCAAACGGGCCCATTTCCATGGTCTTTAATGTCGCCAAGGTACCGCCGGCAATCATAATTAAAACAACTATTATTAGTGCAATCTTGCGCATTAAATTTCCATGTAAAAAATAACTACTTTAGCCTGATATTCTTAGTGATAATTATAGCAAATGTTGTGCCGGTTATAACCCCGCAATACAGACTACTTTTTTTATCTACCTATTTTAAGTGATCCCAGCCACCGCTTTCAACCACCACATTCTCTCCTTTGGGGTCAACTATTTTTACAGCATGGCCTTTATTTTGTGATTTTTCAGAAATGGTTCCTATTTTGCCTATTTTGCAAAATGGTGTCTTGCTTTTAAGTAGATTAAGCTGTTCGGAGTTTTCCGGTGATAGGCAAAACAAAAGCTCATAATCATCGCCACCACCAAAGGCTGCCTTATGTACCCGCGTCGGATCGTAGTCTAGCAACACCTTTGCGGCAGAAGAAAGCGGAATATTTGATAGCTGTATTTCAGCCGTTACGTTTGATGCTTCGCAAATATGGCTCATGTCTGCCACCAGGCCATCGGAAATATCTATGCAGGCATTTACCACCCCTATTTGGGCAAGCATCTTTCCCAATTCAACCCTTGGTTCTGGTGTGTGATGACGGGTAATTAAAAAATTAGAGTTTTTATCATTGGGCGCATCGTCACCCATCTGAAGAATTTCAAGACCTAACTGGGCATCGCCCAATGTACCGCTAACCCATATTTCATCGCCGACCTCGGCACCGGAACGCTTTAGTGCCGATCCTTTTTTAACGCTTCCCAGTGCTGTAATAGTCACAGCAAGTGGCCCCAACGTCGTAACCGTATCACCACCAGCGAGGCTTACCCCAAATTTATCAAGACCGCTGCCCAATGCGGTTGAAAAATCATCTAACCAATCTTCCCAGTATTCATTAGTATTTTTTGGGGTATTTTTAGGCAATTGCAGGCTTAGAAATATCCATCTAGGTGTTGCCCCCATAGCCGCAAGATCAGAAAGATTTGCGCCAAGAACGCGTGTGGCTACGTGCTTGCCTGCGGTGCCTTCAAGAAAATGAATGCCTTCTGTCATGCAGTCTGTACTAACCACAAGACTTTCGTCTTCGGGAATATCTAAAACCGCGCCGTCATCAAGAAGCGAAAGCGCACCTTCGCAACCCACGGATAACGGAGCAAAATATTTGGCGATTAAATCAAACTCGCCCAAACCGAGAGATTTTTTGTCGCCCATGGATTTAATCCGGTTCGCGAAGAACTTTGGCAAGCTTATCCAAAACACCATTAACCATTTTTGGCTCACCTTCGGTATAAAAAGCGTTAGCTACATCCATATATTCGTTAATTATTACGCTTTTTGGGATGTCTGCATGTTGGGTCAGCTCGAACACCCCGGCGCGAAGAATGCATTTTAGTAATGCTTCAACCCGAGACAGCGTCCAATCTTTTTGCAAAGCATTATTAATCATATCATCAAGGCTTTCCCTGTTTGCGCTAACGCCTCTAACAATATCAGCAAAAAAAGTACTATCGGGATTAATCAAATCCATCTCGTTGCCGTCATCACCCGCAACTGGTTGCGACCAACGTTTATTGAGGAAATCTTCTACTACCGGGTCAATTTCGGCACCGGATATTTCAATTTCATACAACGCCTGCACCGCAGATAGTCTTGCGGCCGAACGCTGACGAGGGCTAAACCCGGATTTGTCTTTTTCTATGTTGTTTTCTTTATTTGTCATCAGTCCAAATCAGCCAATAATTGTTCGCGTATTTCAATCATGCGAAGGCATGCATTAGCCACATCTGCGCCCTTGTTCTTTTTATCAACCGAAGCGCGAGCCATTGCTTGCTCGTCGTTTTCAACCGTCAAGATGCCGTTGCCAAGGGCAACCCCTTCGAGGGAAAGATCCATCAACGCACGGGCGCTTTCGCCCGCAACATAATCATAGTGTGATGTTTCACCGCGAATGACACAGCCAAGAGCGACAAACCCGTCATACATACCAGATTCTGCGCCAAGGGAAATTGCGCCGGGAATTTCAAATGCACCGGGAACATCCATGACATCAAAATCAACGCCAGCTTTCTTTAAGGCGTCGCTGGCACCCGCAACCAATTGATCGGCTATTTGTTCGTAAAAACGAGCCTGAACCACAAGAACCTTGGTCATTATTATTGTTCTCCTTGAAACTAACTTTATTTGCTCTCGGGTATTGCCCTGCGCCCTGTAACTTTTAATCCATAGCCTTCGAGGCCAACAATGGTGCGTTCGGTATTTGAAAGAAGTTCCATTTCATGGATTCCTAAATCCATAAGTATCTGCGCACCTACGCCGTAGCTTCTTAACTGTTCGTTGTCTGCGCCCGTTTTATCTTCGGCGCTATCAGCAGATACCATTTTGTGCCCACCCGGCTGCAAAACAACCACCGCGCCCCGGCCTTCATCGGATATGGCCTTAATCGATCCGGCAAGAACACCCGCCTTGCCAGAATTAGCATCACCCAAAACATCGCTGGCAACATCAATGGCATGCATGCGAACCAGGACTGTGCCACCTGATGTAATGTCGCCTTTAATTAGGGCTGTGTGAACAAGTTCATCGGGATAGCTTTTGTAAGTAATTTTTTTAAAGCCGTCACCATAAACGGAATTAAAATTATTTTCAGATTGGCGTTCGACAAGATGGTCATGTTTCAAACGAAACGCTATCAGGTCGGCAATGGTTGCTATTTTAAGACCGTGCTTTTCGGCAAATGGAATTAGGTCGGGCATTCTTGCCATGGTGCCGTCTTCGTTCATTATTTCGCAAATAACGCCCGACGGATTAAGCCCGGCAAGGCGGGCCACATCAACCGCGGCTTCCGTATGGCCAGCGCGAACTAAAACGCCGCCGTCGCGGGCTTCTAGTGGGAACACATGCCCGGGTGAAACAATATCTTCTTTGCTGTTGGACGGATCGGTTGCAACCGCAATGGTGCGGGCGCGATCGGACGCTGATATGCCGGTGGATATTCCTTCGCGGGCCTCAATCGAAACCGTAAACGCGGTTGAATGACGGCTGTCGTTGTTTCTGGCCATGGGTGGAATGTCTAACTCGCGCACACGCTTGCTGGTAAGCGTAAGGCAAATAAGGCCGCGTCCATACTTGGCCATAAAATTAACAACCTCTGGCGTTGCCATCTGCGCCGGAATTACCAAATCGCCTTCGTTTTCACGGTCTTCATCATCAACCAATACGAACATACGTCCGTTGCGGGCATCTTCAATTATATCTTCAATCGGTGAAAGTTTATCGTGATAAGGCAATTATGCTTTCCTTATTGTTTGGCCTTGTTGTTTGGCCTTGTTGCTTGGTCTTGTTTCTTGGTCTTGTTGCTTGGTCTTGTTGTGGGCCAGAGCGATTGTCTACTTGGTATCTTGAAGTCGGGCAACATAACGCGCCAGCGTATCAATTTCCACATTGACGTTGTCGCCAGCACAAAGTTTTCCAAGGGTGGTCATTTGCTGGGTGTGAGGAATTATGTTAATGGTGAAAAAATGGCTTCCAGCCTCGTTTTTGGGGCTTTT
>DAOWFB010000094.1 GCA_030638205.1 Thalassospiraceae bacterium | reverse complement strand
GTTGTAATTTGCGCTACCTTACGGGTTGCTAAATCCATTGTGTGAATATCAGAGTTACCATCCATGGCCATGCTCATAATTACACCCTTACCATCGGGTGAAAAACGCGGTGCGAAGTTCATGGAAGGAAAATCTCCAAGTCTTTCCTGCCTGCCGCTATCAATATTGAAAATATAAACACGGGGGATGCCGTTATAATATGAAAGGTAGGTAATTTCTTGTAACGTCGGTGAGAACCTTGGGGTTAAAACAAGAACCGTTCCGTCCGTTAGGAAGCGGTGGTTTTCTCCATCTTGGTCCATTATCGCAAGACGCTTTACCCGTTTCGTTCTTGGGCCGGTTTCAGCAATGTAAACGATACGGGTGTCGAAATACCCATCTTCGCCAGTGATACGTTGATAAATTGCATCGGCAACAATATGTGCAACCCGGCGCCAGTTGCTTGGCACGCTAAAATAAGCAAGCCCGACCATTTGTTGTTCGGCATAGACATCCCATAAACGAAACTCGACCTTGAGCCTACCATCAACCGTCATTTCAACCCGGCCTTGCACCAAGGCTTGAGTTTTAATTAATCGCCAGTCGCCAAACCGGGGCAGAATGTTCAACGACGCGCCTGTTTGGATAAAAGCTTTTTTATCTATTGGGCTAAATAGTCCCGACCGTTCAAGGTCAGCCGCAATAACGTCTGCAATTTTTTTACCAAAATCTTGCTCGCCCCTGCCTTCGCCGTAAAAATCGGTTACCGCTACGGGAACCGGCTCAACTACGCCACGGGTAATATCTATTTTTAATTCGGCGTGAAGCATGCCCGGCATTGCAACGGCCAGCACCAGCGTTAAAATGCTTAGAAAGTTACGGTGATAGGTGATCATAGGCCAAACATATCCTTGGGGTTAAATTGCAGCGACAGTTCTTTCCAGTTTTCATATTTTTCCGGTGGTAGTTTTAGCGGAGAACATCTTGTAACGGCCCTTAGTGCGCTTTCGGCCATGGCCCGGAAAAACGAGTTTGTGACCATTTGTGCCTGATTTTCTATTTGGGCATCAATAACTGTTCCGTCGGAATTCATCAATACCCGAATATCAATCACCATTTCATGGGCATCCTTGGCCCCGGCTGGCAAGGCCCAGCAACGGGCTATTTGCTGGCGCACCAAATCAATTTCACTAATGGTTAGGCTTGGGCCGATATCTTGGCGCTGGGCATTGGTTTCAAGCGCATTTTCCATCTGCTCTTCAAATGTCTGGGGCTGCTTTTCTTTTTCTTTTGGTTTTTCATCCTCAGGCGGCGGGGCCGATTTTAAATCTTCCAGGGTTTTTAGCACGCTTGCAAATGGATCGGGTGGGGCCGGTTTCTTTTTGGGCTTTGGCTTGGGCTTGGGCTTGGGACTTGCCTTTTTCGGCTTGTCTTCGGGTTTTGGTTTTTGTTTTGTTTTGGGTTTTGGCTTGGGCTGGGCTTCGGGCACCAAGGCAACGTCTTCCGGTTCGGGCGCTGGGGCTTCCGGCTCGGGTGGGGTTGGCGGTTCCTTGGATGCAATTTCTGGCGCAAGCGGCGGCGGTGTGGGTTTTTCAGCGGGCTTTGGTTGCTGTTTAACCTTGGTCGGAACATTGGTGGCCTCAGCCACGGTTAGTATTTCAACGCTAACCGGAACCGGTGGCGGGTTAATGTCACGAAAAGACGGCAAGCCAAAATAAGCGAAAGCAACCACGCAAAAATGAAACAAAACTGAATAGGTAGCGTAACGGCGCAACAGCAAATATCCTTAAGCTATTTTTTCTTTTTTCTTTTTGGTTTAACCACACCCTCGGTCCGGGTAATTAATGCTACGCGCTGAAATCCAGCGGCATTTAATGACCCCATTACCTGCATAACCCGGCCATAATCAACTGCGGCATCGCCGCGAACAAAAATTCGCACATCAGGATTATTTTCGCTTACGGCTTGCAGGCGCGATATCATTGCACCCAATTCAACCGCGGTGTCCTGAACAAAGATATTTCCCTCATTATCGATGCTAATTGCAAGGGGTTCGTCCTCGCCACGCACGGCGCCAGCTTTGGTTTTTGGCAAATCGACCTCAACCCCCACTGTTAACAACGGTGCGGTGACCATAAAAATAATCAACAAAACAAGCATAACATCGACAAACGGTGTTACGTTTATTTCTGACATTTTAGCGCGGCGGTTACGCCCGAAGCGATTTGCCTTACGATTTATTAGTGAGCCAGCCATGCAACACAGTTCCTATTTATCTTCGCTTTGGCGGGAAAGTATCGCCATGAATTCAATTGCAAAACCTTCGAGCCGGGTTGAATAACGTTCCATATCACCCGATAGCTTGTTGTATGCCAGCACCGCCGGAATAGCCGCCAACAACCCAAGTGCTGTGGCAAAAAGGGCTTCGGCAATACCCGGCGCAACAACCGCCAGCGATGTGTTTTTTGATACCGCAATTGATTGAAAGCTGTTCATGATGCCCCATACGGTTCCAAACAAGCCGATGAACGGTGCGGTAGAACCGGTTGACGCCAAAAATGTCAGGTAACGTTCAACCCGCTCCATTTCCCGGCTTACGGTTATTTGCATTACGCGCTCGACCCGTTCCGACATGGAGGAACCGGCGATGGTTCCTTTTTCGGTTGAACGTCGCCATTCGCGCATGGCCGAAACAAAAACCGCGCTCATGGGGTCTTTGGGTTGGGCGCCGATTTTGTTAAACAAATCATCTAACGATGTGCCCGACCAAAATGTATTTTCAAATTCACGGGCCAGCTTGTTCAATTTTCGTAAATTAGATGCCTTATCAAAGATAATTGCCCAGCTCCAAATAGATGCTGCCAGCAACATCATGATTACAAGCTTTACAACCCAGTCAGCACGCATGAACAAAGACCACATTGAAAAGTCCATTGCGCCCACACTTCCGGCCAAATTAATTGCGTCTACTGCATTGCCTTCCATAACTTTTTCTACCTACTTATTTGTTAAACCGATTAAATGTTATATTTTGCTGCCTAAATATTTTATTGCCCCAAGCCCTTTATTTCCAAAGCGACATCTCTTTGCGTATGGGTTCCGGTATTCTTACCGGGCGCTCACCATGGCCCATACATACCAATACAATGGTAATATCAACCAACAAGTCATCACCCCGTCTTATAAGGTGCCTTACTTTCGATGAGGCACCTTTCATTTCTATTAACCTGCTTTCTATTATTAATTCTTCGTCAAGATGGGCCGGTTTTAGAAAATCAATTTCCACATGGCGCACCGCAAATCCACACTTGTGTTCCTTCATCATTGCGACGCTTTCTATACCGCATTCGCGCAATAGTTCGGCCCGGGCCCTTTCGCAATAATTAAGGTAGCGGGAATGGTAAACAATTCCGCCCGCATCAGTATCTTCAAAATATATCCTGACCGGGAATGAATGGGTTTTCTGTCCTTCACTCATCGCTCAAGGTTCCTTTGAGTTCAGACCGGGCTATAAGCTCCAACTGCGTTGTCCCCTTTGGCGGCCTTAGCCCCATGTGTTGATAAGCCCCCGGTGTAAGTGCGCGGCCCCGGGGGGTGCGCATCAATAAGCCTTGTTGAATTAAATAAGGCTCGATTACTTCTTCGATGGTGTCGCGCTGTTCTGAAAGTGCCGCTGCCAGTGTTTCCACCCCAACCGGGCCACCGCCATAATTTTTTGCGATGCAATCAAGGTAGCGCCGATCCATGGAATCGAGCCCGGCCTTATCAACCTCTAGCCTGCCAAGGGCGGCGTCGGCAGAAACGGCATCAATGGTATCCTTGCCGTCCACGGATGCAAAATCACGAACACGTTTTAACAACCTGCCCGCAACCCGTGGTGTGCCGCGCGAACGTTTGGCAACCTCCATGGCGCCATCTTCGTTCATTTTTATTCCCAATATGTCGGCCCCGCGCTTAACGATGCTGACCAGTTCTTCCGGGCTATAAAATTCAAGCCTGAGCGGGATACCAAACCGATCGCGCAACGGTGTGGATATAAGGCCCGAGCGCGTGGTCGCCCCAATAAGGGTAAAGGGTGCCAAATCAATACGCACACTTCTGGCTGCCGGGCCCTCGCCTATTATTAGATCAAGTTGAAAATCTTCCATGGCGGGATAAAGAATTTCTTCGACCACCGGATTAAGCCTGTGGATTTCATCAATAAACAAAACGTCATGGGGTTGCAGGTTTGTAAGTATGGCCGCCAAATCACCGGCTTTGGCTATTACCGGGCCGGATGTTGCACGAAAGCCGACACCCAATTCACCCGCAACAATTTGCGCCAATGTTGTTTTGCCCAAACCGGGTGGGCCATAAAACAAAGTATGGTCCATGGCGTCACCGCGTTTTTTAGCGGCCTTGATAAATACCGAAAGATTTTCGGTGGTAACCGATTGACCGACAAAATCAGAAATTCTTTTCGGGCGCATTGTGTTATCAATTACGCCGGGGACATCTTCCGTATTTTCTTGTGGGTCGATTATTCTATCATCACTCATTAGACGTGCCCCCCAAGGTGGGTCAGGCCACCCTTGACCAGTGCTTCGATGGTTACATCATCACCAATGTGAGCGCTGGCATGGCTTACGGCACTAAGGGCATCGGATGGTGAATAACCAAGATTAACCAACGCCGAGACCGCGTCCCGGGTCACATCGCCCGTGCCCGACGATGAAGATGCGCCGGGCTTAACTGGGGCGGGTGTGCCTAAAGAAATTTTTGCTACCTTATCTTTTAATTCTACCGCAATGCGGGCCGCCAATTTTGGCCCAACGCCATTGGCGCGGCCAATTTGTGCCTTGTCGCCACTGGCGATAGCCATACCCAATTCGTCAACCGAAAGCGCCGATAGCATTGCGATGCCAACCTTGGAGCCAACGCCCTGCACCGTGGTAAGCAGGCGATACCATTCGCGCTCAACCGGGTCTAAAAACCCATAAAGATGGATATGGTCTT
>DAOWFB010000086.1 GCA_030638205.1 Thalassospiraceae bacterium | reverse complement strand
TTCGGGGTTCGGGCTTTGGTCTTTTTGCCAAAAACATTGAAAAGGGTTCCATTGTTCGCGCCATTCCCGCACCGGGCGCAGCAGGCAAGCCCAGAAGCTTTTTTGATAAACTAAATGATTGGGCCCGGGCCGAAGGCGCCGGGGGGTTGGGTTATATAGTTTATGGCGCAGACGGCGAAACCAAAGGCCCTATTGCTAAAAATCTGGATGCCGAGCGCGTAAGCGCGATTAAGGATTTAGCCGGGCTAAAAGATGGCGACGCGGTATTTTTTGTTTGCCAGCCTTTGCGCGATGCCGAACGCTACGCCGGCCTAGCGCGTGACAAAGTATGTGATGAGCTGGATTTACGCGAAAGCGGTTGCTTTAAATTTTGCTGGATTGTCGATTATCCAATGTACGAATTGGATGAAGAAACCGGAAAAATCGAATTTTCCCATAACCCGTTTTCAATGCCCCAAGGCGGAATGGACGCGCTTAATTCAGAAAATCCGCTGGATATTCTGGCCTATCAGTATGACATCGTTTGTAACGGCATAGAGCTTTCATCCGGCGCTATTCGTAACCATCTGCCCGATATTATGTACAAGGCGTTCGAGATTGCCGGATACAGCAACGATGTGGTGGAAAAAGAATTTGGCGGAATGCTAAATGCATTTAAATTTGGCGCCCCGCCCCATGGTGGTTCGGCACCGGGCATTGACCGTATTGTTATGATGCTGGCGGACGAGCCAAATATTCGCGAAGTAATTGCGTTCCCCATGAACCAACAAGCGCAAGATTTGCTTATGGGCGCGCCTGCTGCGGCCCAGCCCGAACGCTTGCGTGAGCTTTATCTAAAACTGGCACCACCACCCAAGGCAAAATCCAGTTCCGATGATAAAGCGGAAAAAAGCGAATAATAACGGTTTTTTTTAAGCGTTAATATTGGTTGGGTTTTCGATCCTGCGTAACACCGAAAGAATATGCAGCGCCCGCTCTGGTGCGCCGGATTCCGGCTTGGCGTGACGACTGACAAATTGATATTTCTCTTCCCATACTTTTACAAAATCGCGCTTGGCATCGGGCATGGCCCGTTCCCCGGTTAGCGCACCGATTGTTTTATCAAATTCCGGGTGCAGTTCAGCCTGAAATGAAAGGTCTGAATATTCATCCCATTTTAAAATTCCTGCGGCATATAAATCAAACCCCAATTTTGCCGCCTCGCGCGGTGACATGCTTCGGGAATTGGTGTTTTCCAATATTTTTTCAAGTGGGTGCTCAATTGCGCTTTTGCCCGAACCTTTTACCACGTCTGGCATAAGTGGGTCTTTAACCACCACAAGCTTTCGTCCGGGCTTTCCTGTTGGCTGTCCCGTGGTCGGTGTGGATATGGCGTTGTCTATTTTCATTTATTTGCTTTTAGAAAAAAATGCCTCGGCCACATTAGATGTGGCGCGAGGCCAAGTTTGGGCTTGAGGGATAGTGCCGTTGGGGAGATAAGCCCTTAAATTAAAAAAATCCTGCTCAACTGTTTTGAGCCACAAAGATCGATCCCTATTTATTATTAGCGTTCATTATTAAGGCAGAAGCTTCGCCTTTAAATATTTGCTCCATTTTTTTGGTAATTATTGGTGTTTCGCGAGTTTCCAAATCATTTTGTTCTGCAATTTGTTTTGTTGCCTCAGCACGGGCGCGTTTATTTTTGTACATGGCGGCATCGGCCATACGCATAAGAATATCTGCGTCTGTTTTTGCCCCAAAACATTCAGATCCAAAACTTGCACGAATGGCTATGGGGGCACGGTTCCAGTGAACGATGGCATTATTTATTGTGCGTTCAAGCATTTCAGCGCGCGCTAGTCCGCTTTGCCAGTCTGTTCTGGATAGAATTACCGCAAATTCATCACCGCCAAGCCTGCCCACGCTATCGTGGGGCCTGATGTTTGTCTTAAGAAGCTCTGCAACTTTTTGTAATACAAGGTCACCTGCGCCATGTCCGTAGGTGTCGTTTATGGGCTTGAAATCATCTAGGTCAATAAATACCAGAACACCTGCTTCATTATAACGTTCAGCCGCTGAAAGAACTCGCCCAAGCTCATCTTCTAATCCGCGCCTGTTTAAGGCATTGGTAAGGCTATCGCTAAGGGCTAAATGCTCCATTTCCGATATTCTTTGTTGTAAGGAAAATATTTTTCGTTCAGTACCGCGAGCTTGCATTAATGCAAGGTCTGCAGCACGGATAAGTTTCCGTGCATCATTGCTGCCGCTAAAAATAAACTCTATTTCAATTAGTTTTTTCAAATCCCTGACGGCGCTTATCAGGCCGGGCTCACCAATTTCTACACTAATTTTTGGCGCACCTTTATTCGCTACCATTTTCCCAAGCGGGTAGTTCATTATTTTTCCCATTACCAAGCACTCCACACGGTTGTTGTTGCCTGTAAGTAAAGGCAATGTTTGTGCCACAAATAAATTGTTTGAAATCAATGGGGTAATTAATTAAGTGGTGGGCAAAAACTTCCGCTTCGGCAATTATTGCCTACTTGGCATGGAGTCTGAGGGGTAATAAGAAGAAAATTTCCCAACGCAATGCTGTCCGCAGATGCAGACCTATGGATAAGGCGTAAGGGTAAATAGGGTGGTTATTCGGAAACTATGTCTATATCGCCATCTTCGGCAAAAAGTGCCGGGCGGAAAATACCGCGAATGAAGCGGGCACCGGGCGAGGTGGTCGGGGCATCCATTTTTGCCCGTACTGGAAGTGGCTCTGGCAATGTGGATACGGCAAGGATGCGCGATCCGGGAAATATCATTCCAGCCCTTATTCGGGCTGCGGCTTCGCTGGGGGCCGTTATGATGTCTTTTACCACCTCATCTGAGTCTCCGGGACGGATATGGGTGATTGTAAAGCGCCGCTCATTTTCAGCAGGAATATTATCGTATTTTTTGCCTTCTTGGCATCCATCAAACAGTTTTTTCATAGGCCCCCCGGATGGCTTTAGCTCATCGAATCCCAGTTGAATTAGTAATGCCTTACTTTGATCGCTTTTAGATATCTTGTTCTATTTGCTTCTTATTCGTTGCGGCTTAAAGATTCGATTTTAATAAAAAATGGCTAAAAACTTGGTTTTTTTGTCTTTTTATTTAATTGATAACCTCGAATCTCTGCTCCGTAAACTATTCCTTAACTATAATATATTCAGTGTAGTGTCAATGGGTTGCTACCTTATGTAGTGCATACAACAATACTTGGTAGTAACGAGCAAGTTGATGTCTAGTCGCCAGAGTTATGGTGGAATTAAAGTTAAGTCAAAATCAAATAATAAGACACGCCCGCGTATGTGCCCAGAATAGGCAAAACAGCATTTCATAGCGTTCCTATGAACAAGAAATTGTTCCTGTTTTTTTAACCCCGCTCTTTTGGCCTTTTGGGAGTAGCCGCTATTCAACCGCAATCCATACAAAATACAGAAGATAAATCCCCATTAGACGGCCCCCATAACAAACCCTCTTGTCAGCCGTTGTTTGAGGGTTTTGCCAAGGCCGGGCTTACCGGTAGCGACCTTGCCAGCCTTGCTGGCGTTACGCCCCCAACCGTAAGCAAGTGGCGGCGGGGGTTAATACATATTCCCGCATCAAGGATAGCTTTTTTTACCTTGGTGCTGGCACACCTGTTGGAAGACTTGCGCGGCCTAAGGGTCCTTGATGCAGAAATCAATGAACGTAGGTCCGGTTGGGCCGAGCGGGTCGAAATCATCGAAGAGGTAGCGGGCGGATTGCTAAAAGTTCAAGAGCAGATAAATCTAGATATCGACCCATGCGAGGTAAGGCTTGGCGCGCAAATGTTTCGTGAATGGTGGGATTCGGGCTCGGCGCTAGATTTACAAAAAACATGGCTTCGCGCCATTGGCGGACGTCACCCCGATGAAAAATCTAGCCACCTTATTCAAAAAATGGATGTATAAAACATGACCCATAGAAAATCCGATACCACCACATCTGACTTGCTTGGTATGAGCCAAGAAGGGCTTAAAACAGCATTGGTGGTGCGTGAAAGCTACCATACGGGGGATCCTGTGTGTGTGCCCGATGACCCGTCAAAAATATTGTTGCCGGAATATTTGATAAACACCGGTCTTAATTTGGGTGAATTTGATGACCCGTTGCCGTTGGCAATGATGGCAACCCGCGACCCGGAATCACCCATGGCATTGGCTGCCGCTACGCGCATGTCACCAAAGGGATCGGACAATCGTTTAATCGCAGGGGTTTTTGGATTGGTGGGTGAGAAAACCCGTCATCCATTGGTAAAACGTGCGGTGGCACTGGTGAGCCAAAATGATTTTAGTCCAAAATCAATAGCCTTTGTTCGGGGCAAGGCATCACAATTTATTGTTCAAACCCGTGAGCAGTATTCGATTGCGCTAAAGCAAAATCTCCGCGCGTTACTTGACGGTGATATAGAGCCCCGCATCTTTGTAAGAGAATTTTTTGAGCTAACCGAAGCAGGCAATCTTAGAAGTGATGTACGGCAAAACCTTATTACAAGCCTGTTGTTGGCCGAAGGCGTAAGGCCGGGAATAAAGTTTTTGATGTTGGAAAATTTTTACCGCCTGCCAATACCGACCCGAAAGGGAATTGTTTCTTCGGTTTCTGAGGCACCTATAACGCGCCATATTGAAATGCTGAAAGAAGAATTGCGTTGGATTATTTCTCCAGAGCGCCAGGCACAAGTCGCACATAAGGCGCAAAAACCAAAACAGCCAGCGAACAATATTCACTAGCTGTAATGTTTTTCTAATATTTTTTTGTATAAAACTAGATGGCTTTTGCTTCTTGTTCGCCGTCGTAAAGCGTTGCGTTGGTTTCACAGTAAAGGCCATAAAGTGTTTCAATAACTGCGCTGGCCTCTTCACCATTTAAAGAATAAAAAATTGTTTGCGCTTCACGCCTTGTGGAAACAAGGTTGTCGCGACGAAGTCTCGCCAGATGCTGCGAAAGAGCAGATTGACTGAGGCCTACAATTTGTTCTAGATCGCTTACGCATTTTTCGCCCGGAACCAACTGACACAAAACCATCAATCTGTGTTGGTTGCTCATGGCTTTTAGTAAGGTGCTGGCCCTTAGTGCATTTTCCTGAATTGTTTTAAGATGTTCGCCAACCAATTTTAATACCCCCAAAAAATATGTAATCAAGCCAGCTCTCTCAAGCCACTCGAATCATTATACCTTTATATTATAATATGCGCATACTTTATCCCAAATGGTTAATTACCATCTTTTTAGGCCTATTGATATTGCCGGGATACTGAAAAAAATTATTAAAATCAAGATATTAGGGTAAATTATGCATCATTTACCTGTTTTGGTTTTGTGTACCCGTGCACCAATGTCAGAAGCGACGGGATTATAAATAATGTCAACAATGCCGATAAGGCCAATCCACCAACCACAACCGAGCCTAGGCCACGGTAAAGTTCTGAACCGGCACCGGGAAACATAACCAGCGGCAGCATGCCGAAAACACTGGTTAGGGTCGACATGAATATGGGGCGGATACGGTTTTGAGTCGCAGCAACAATGGAATCTTCAATATTCATGCCATCACTACGTTGGTGGTAAAGCGTTTGGTGAACAATAAGTATGGCGTTGTTGACCACAATGCCAACTAGAATAATAAATCCAAGCATCGTCAGCATATCAAGCGACTGTTGCGTGAATAGGCTTAGCATGCCAAGCCCGATTACCCCGCCAGCAGTTGCCAGCGGAACCGAAAGAACAATTATCAATGGGTAAATAAAACTTTCAAACAATACCGCCATCACAAGATAAACAATCACAATCGCGATTAGCAGATCAACCACCATCGCATCCCATGCTTGTGATAATTTATCAGCGGTTCCAGAAAGATTAATGCTCATGCCATCGGGTAGGCCGTCTTTAAATAACGGGGCCAACACCTCTGTATTTATTATGTCTATTGCTTCTTCCATGGAAACGTTGGGTGCCGGGCGAACCTCGATGGTTACGGTTCGCTCGCGCTCGATATGTCTGATTTCGGTTGGCCCCGATGTCACAATAACCTCGGCCAGCGAACTGACGGGCAAAATGGCACCACTGCGTGTTACAACCGGAAGGTTTGCCACCCCTTGGGTTTCGGTTATGCCAGATTCCGGCCCGGCGATTGTTAAATCTATTCTTTCGCCGTCAACCGTTATTTGAGCTATGCGTAAACCATCGTTAAAAGCATCAACGGTTTGGCTGAACTCGCGGGCTGATATTCCATTATCTGACAGACGCACAGGGTCTGGAATAATTCGCACCTCAGGTGCGCCAAGCTCCAGACCTGGTCTAGGTCTAATTTGGTTCCCTTCGTCTTTTGGCAACACCTTGCCGGTTATTTGCGTAACCTTTAATGCGGTTGCCAGAACCTTTTCTAGTTCGGGTCCGGAAATATCGATATTAATAGATCTGCCACTGCCAACGGAACGGCCAAAAAGTGAAGGTTGAGTAACAAACCCAAACGTTCCCGGTTCTTTAAAAACCGGCTCCCTTATTATGGGTATTAATTCTGCGGCACGGTCGGGCTCTATAGCGCTGACGCCAACAAAGGTTGATGTGGGCCGTGCTACAAAAAAGAAATTATCTATTTTTGGTATTCCATCGACGGTCTCTTCTGGGCCGGTTTCTGATGCCCAGTATTTTTTAAGCTCATCCTCAACTTCTTCGGTGATGGAAATGGTTGTTTCAAGGTTGTATCCCGGCGGTGGCAATATGGCGCCAATAATAAGGTTTCTGTTTCCTTCGGGCAGATATTCAAGTTTGGGCAACAAAACCCATGTAACAATCGATGCAGAAATTGTTATGGCGACCACCACGTTGCGGGCCAGTTTTTTATCAACGGCAACGCGGCGGGTAAAAGAAACTATGAACGCAGTGAATTTTTCTGCCAACGCATCAAGCGCCGCCAAGCGTTCTATTTTTGCCGCTTCAGGTATTTTTTTCAAAAGCCTGTTGGAAAGCGCAGGAATAACGCTTACCGCCACTATCAGTGAAAGAACAACCGAAACCGATATGGCAACTGCGATATCACGAAAAAGCTGCCCGACCTCAAGGTTCATGGCTAAAATTGGGGCAAACACCAACACCGTGGTCAATGCCGAAACTAAAACCGCCCCCCATACCTGCTTTGCCCCATGGTATGCCGCATCGCTTGCGGACTTTCCTTCTTGGCGTAAGCGGTAAATATTTTCCAAAACCACAATAGCCGCATCGACCACCATGCCAACGGCAAAGGCGATACCGGCCAGAGAAATAACATTTATTGATCTGCCCATTGCGGCCATAGCAACAAACGCACCAATAACTGAAACCGGAATTGCTATAGAAATAATTAGCGTGGCAGAGCCTGATCGTAAAAATAGCATCAACACCATCGCCGCTAACAAACCGCCAATCCAGATATTTTGTTGCACTAAATCAATGGCCGAATTGATGTAAACCGTTTCGTCATACATCTGGATAAGCTCAAGCCCGGCTGCGGGCAGGGGCCCTGAGTTTAATTCGCTAACCGCCGCCCTGACGCCAGCCATTGCTTCAATTACGTTTGAACCGCTATCGCCAACAGCATTTAGCACCAATGCCTGCTCACCTAAGCGTCGAATGCGCGTTCTCGGTTCGCGGTAGCCATAAACAATTTCACCAATATCGCCAACAGTAACGCGTGAGATTTGTCCGCTTCCATCATTAAGCGAACGAACCACAACCGCACGAACATGGGCTATGGATGAAAGCTCGCCTTGGGTTCGCACCACGTAACGGCGTTTTCCTTCGTCAACCGTGCCTGCGGTGGCCGATGAATTGGCCGAACGCAACGCATTAACAACTTCGGAAACCGTAAGCCCAAACCGAGCCATTCGTTCCGGGTCAACCAGCACCCGCATTTCCCGCTTCATTCCGCCATAGACATTTACCCCGGCAATGTTCGTAACCCGTTCAATGCGGTCTTGAATTACATTTTCTATGTAATCGCCGTAGGTATGGATATCACGCTCATTGCCAGCGGTTCTTTTTAAGGCAAACCATGCGATGGGTCGGTCTTCGCTGTCGTGGGTTCTGAGCGTCGGTTTATCAACCTCGTCAGGATATCCAGTAATGCGTTCAAGCCGGTTTGAAACCAGCAACAGGGCTTTATCCATATCTTGGGCAAGAGAAAACTCCAGCGTAATTCGTCCGCTGCCGTGCTGTGAACGGCTCGACATTAAATCAAGCCCTTCAAGTCCCTTAAGAACATCTTCTTGGCGATTAATAACCTCGCGCTCGATCTCGGCTGGTGCCGCACCGGGCCAGTTGGTGCGCACCGATAAAACCGGTTTTCTTATGTCAGGGGTTAATTGAATAGGGATGGTTTGCAACGCCAGCAGACCGAACATGACAACCATCATCACCGCCGCAATTACGGCAATGGGCCGATCTATTGCAGTGCGAATAAGGTTCATTTTATTTCATTCTTTTTAATGGATACATTTTGCCCCGGATGTAGGCGTTCATTGCCGCGCACCACAACCTTGTCGCCGGGCTTAAGTCCGCTGATAACAATAAATCGCCTTCCGATTGCTTCACCCAGCGTAACCGGGTTCATATTTGCTTTTCCGTCAATCACAACATAGACAACCCGTTTTCCACTGCGGTTTAATACCGCGTCTTTATGAACGCTTGTTACCTCGCGCACCGCACCTGCGGGAACGTCAATGGTGACGCCTTGGTTTGCCGCCATTCCTTCAAGAACACCATCGTCTATTGGTGTTAAACGAACTTCTCTGGTGCGCGTCAGGGGGTTTTCTTCGGGCACTACGGCGCGAACTGCGCTTATGCCAGTGACGGAATTTCCAATGCGAAACGGAACCTCGGTTCCGGGCAAAAGGCCGCTTGTGCGTCTGGCCGGAACTTGGGCCTCTATTTCCATATCCACATCGCTAATCATGCTTACTACTGGTTGGCCTACACTTAGGTAGCTTCCGCTTTCGCTGTGAACTTTTGTTACAACTCCGGTGTATGGTGCACGGATTGTGGTATTGGCAAAATCTATTTCGGCAAGTTTAAGGCTGGCGCGCGCACGTTTAAGTTGGGCATCGGCTTCGAGCGATGCATTTTCTGCTTTTATCAATTCCTGTTTGGCATCATCAAATCGGGCCGGGCTAAAAGCAGCTGAGGTTTTAAGATCTTTAAGCCTCTGCAGTTCTTGACGACGCAATTCCATCTGAGCACGCGCAGTTCCGGTTCTGGCTTTGGCGGCCTGAGCTTCGGCGCTAGCCAGCTCGCGCGCCCATTTAACACTGTCACTGTGCAGCAGGGCAATTTTGTCATTCTTTTTTACTCGGTCACCAACTCGGACAAGTATTTTTAATACTGGGCCTTTTACAATGGCTGAAACGGCACCTGATTGTGCCGCAACCAGACGACCAATTATGGGAACGCTCTGGCGTGCAGTTTCCACGCGAACCTCGTCAACGCTTACGGTGGAACCTAGTTCTTCATCCTTAGTTTCATCCTGATTTTTTTCTTGTGCGCTTGTAGCTGTTGCTAAAACTGCAAAAGTAGATAGTAAAAGCGCGAATAATGTAATTTTTGCACAGGTGCTAAAAAAACCAGATTGCCCAGATTGCCCAGATCTCATTGAAAGCCTCTTTTTTGTTGGTTGAAAAGGACTTTAGAGCTAAACCCACAGTCTTTCAATCTTGCTTTATAAACCGCAATAGCCTTAAATTTACTTGTAAATCATATATGGGGAACATCTGAAGATGGCCAAGGCAAATAAACAAAACGAAGAAATACCAGCCGATATCAAGACCCTTGGCTTTGAAGAGGCATTGGCTGAGCTAGAAGATATAGTGCGCAACCTAGAAGATGGCTCGGGCGAGCTTGAAAGTGCCATCAAGGCGTTTGAGCGCGGAACCCACCTAAAGCGCCATTGCGAGCAAAAATTAAAAGAAGCAGAAGCAAGAATAGAAAAAATTGTTCCGGGTTCTGGCGGGAAGCCCAGTGCCGAGCCGGCGGAGTTTGATTAAGGGTGTCACAATCAAATAAATCAAATACAGACGCATTTTCGGCCCAGTTGAAAAAAACTGCCAATAGGGTTGATGCAATGTTAGGAAAATTATTGCCTGAAACCAATGGGCCAGAAGGCCGCTTGATGGAAGCGATCAGGTATTCGACCCTTGGTGGTGGCAAACGTATAAGACCGTTTCTTACACTAAACACTGCTGCCCTGTTTGAAGTGGACAGCGAAAGCGCAGAGCGCACCGCCGCCGCCATAGAGATGGTGCATTGTTATTCTTTAATACACGATGACCTGCCCGCAATGGATGATGACGATCTTCGTCGTGGGCGTGAAACCACACATATAAAATTTGACGAAGCAACCGCCATATTAGCAGGCGACGCGCTTCAGGCATTGGCATTTGAAATAATTTCTAGCGACAAAACTCACCAAGATGCAAGCATTCGCATTGAATTGGTTGATGCGCTGGCCAAAGCCGCTGGTCTAAAAGGTATGGTCGGCGGACAAATGTTGGACCTTGTGGCTCACGAGCATAATTTTGATGTGAACGAGGTCGCCCGTTTGCAAAGAATGAAAACAGGCGCACTAATAGATGTGTCGTGTCTTGCCGGATGTATTCTTGGCAAAGCGTCTGAACATGCCCGTCATATGCTGCATGGCTATGCCCATGACCTTGGGTTGGCCTTTCAAATTGCCGATGACTTGCTTGATTATGAAGGTGACGAAGAAACCGTCGGTAAAAAAACCGGCAAGGATCAGGCCCAAGGAAAAGCCACCTTTGTAACCATGCTGGGTGCAGAAGGGGCAAGAGAACAGGCCAAGGCGCTTTCCGCCCAAGCGGTAGAACACCTTGCAATATATGAAAAAAAGGCAGACCCTTTACGTGATTTGTCTAATTTCGTGGTTGAGCGGTTGTCCTGAGCTCAATTGGGGTCTAAAACCCAGCTTATGTAGCAATACCGAGCACTCAAATGAGGAAAAAATGACTGAAACGGTGGATGGCGCACCCATACTGACACCTATACTGGATAGCATTTCCAGCACCGACGATATCCGTTCATTGGAATTGAGCGATATTAAGCTGCTGGCTGATGAGTTGCGCTCCGAGACCGTGCGCACAACATCAATAACCGGCGGGCATCTTGGGGCATCGTTGGGTGTTGTTGAATTAACCGCCGCCCTTCATCACGTATTTAACACTCCAGATGATAAGCTCATCTGGGATGTGGGCCATCAGTGCTACCCCCACAAAATATTAACTGGGCGGCGCGAACAAATGCGCACCCTTCGCCAAGGCGGGGGGATTTCAGGTTTTACCAACAAGGCAGAAAGCAGGTTCGATCCGTTCGGTGCTGGGCATAGCTCAACATCTATTTCGGCTGGTCTGGGTATGGCCGTTGCCCGCGATATGGATGGCGGCACCAACAATGTAATTGCCGTAATTGGTGATGGCGCCATGAGCGCAGGAATGGTTTACGAAGCAATGAACCACGCCGGTTCGCAGGATTCACGCCTCATCATTATTCTTAATGACAACGATATGTCCATAGCCCCACCAGTTGGTGCCATGAGCGCGTATCTTTCAAGGTTAATTTCATCAAAGCCATACCGTCAGGCCCGCGACCTAGCCAAACAGCTTTCACAAAAATTGCCCCGCCGCTTGGAAGAAGCGGCAAGAAAGGCAGAAGAATACGCCCGTGGCCTTGTTACCGGCGGTACCTTGTTTGAAGAAATGGGTATTTATTATGTTGGCCCCATTGATGGGCATAATTTGGATCACTTGTTACCGGTTTTAAAAAACGTGCGCGACGATGATGGTGTGGGCCCGGTATTAATTCATGTTGTTACACAAAAAGGACACGGTTACGCCCCTGCCGAAGATGCGCCGGATAAATATCACGGTGTTGGCCGTTTTGATGTTGTTACCGGAACACAAGAAGTAAGCAAAAAATCAAACGCACCCAGCTATACATCGGTTTTTTCCGATGAAATGGTACGCCTTGGCGGCAACGATGAAAAAATAGTCGCCATTACCGCTGCCATGCCATCTGGAACAGGGCTTGATGAATTTGCTGAAAAATACCCCGATCGGTTTTTTGATGTGGGAATTGCTGAACAGCACGCGGTTACTTTTGCCGCCGGGTTGGCAGCCGAAGGTGTTAAACCATTTTGCGCCATTTATTCAACATTTTTGCAGCGCGCCTATGATCAGGTCATTCATGATGTGGCCATACAAAAGCTTCCGGTTCGTTTTGCCCTTGACCGTGGCGGGCTTGTCGGTGCCGATGGCGCAACCCATCACGGCTCTTTTGATTTAGCCTATCTAGGCTGTGTTCCGGGAATTGTGGTGATGGCCCCGGCTGATGAGGCTGAACTAAAACACATGACCGCAACAGCTGCTGCATTTGACGAAGGGCCAATAGCTTTCAGGTACCCGCGCGGCGAAGGGGTCGGCGCCCCGCTTCCGGCAGTTGGAACAACCCTTGAAATTGGCCGTGGCCGCATAATGGTTGAAGGCACGACCGTGGGTATTATTTCCATTGGCACCCGCCTAGCTGCCGCATTGGAAGCCGGCTCAAGGCTGGCGGCGCAGGGTTTTTCCACCACCGTAGCGGACGCCAGGTTTATGAAACCGCTGGATGAAAACTTGGTTGAGCGCATGGCCCGCGAGCACGAGGTTTTAATAACCATCGAAGAGGGCTCGCACGGCGGCTTTGGTGCTAGCGTTGTTGAGCATCTTTCCAACAAGGGCTTGCTGGATAAGGGCTTAAAAATTCGCACCATGGCAATTCCCGATATATTTATTGAGCACGAGACACAAGCAAATCAAATAATTCAGGCGGGCTTGAGCACCGATAAAATATTAGATGTTGCGTTGGCCGCTCTTGGCAAAAACGCCAAAGGTGTGCCCACCAAAAGCCGGGCTTAAACAAAAATTGCCCCAAACTGAAAAAATACGCATCGATCAATTGTTGGTTGATCGTGGTTTGGTCGAAAGCAAATCCAAGGCGCAGGCTTTAATTATGGCCGGCAAGGTTTTTAGCGAAACCAAGCGCATGGACAAGCCGGGCCATAAGGTTTCCCAAGAAATCCCGTTAGAGATAAAAGGCCAAGACCACCCATGGGTTTCGCGTGGCGGGGTCAAGCTGGCATCGGGGCTTGAGTATTTTTCCATTAACCCAAATGGCCTTGTTTGCCTTGATGTTGGCGCATCCACTGGTGGTTTTACTGACGTGTTATTAGATGGCGGTGCGACAAAGGTCTATGCGGTTGATGTTGGCCATGGCCAACTGGCATGGAAACTGCGCGAAGACGAGCGGGTTGAGGTTTTGGAAAAAACAAATGCTCGCTACCTAACCGATGAACAAATACCCGAACCAATTGATTTAATAGTTTGCGACGCATCTTTTATTGGCCTGCAAACCGTATTACCGGCAGCGATGAAATTGGCGGCACCGGGTGCCAGCCTAATCGCGCTTATCAAGCCGCAATTTGAAGTGGGCAAAGACCAGGTGGGCAAGGGCGGTGTGGTGCGCGACCCAGACCTGCACCAAGAAGTTTGCGATAAAATCGAAAACTGGATTTCAGGGATGGACGACTGGGAAGTGATGGGAGTTTCCCAAAGCCCCATAAAAGGCCCGGAAGGAAATATTGAATTTCTTATATGTGCGGTAAAAAAAATCGCGCCTTGATATGAGCCGCATTATAGAGGGGGGGGTAAGGGGGCGAAGCTCATAACAAGACGCGATACAAGACGCGATGGGCAGGAATTTAAATTATTTAGTCTTCATCAACCGGCAGGCCGTCATCAATCCATTTGTTGATGCCGCCCTTCATGTGGATTACTTCGTCAAAACCAGAATTCATTAATTGTTTTGCCGCTGCAGCCGAGCGTTTACCCACGGCGCACATTAAAATAACCTCGGTTCCACTAATAATCGGAAAATGATCAGCTTCAAAAAAGCTTAGCGGCATAAGAAACGCGCTTGGGATGCGAACATTTTCATATTCGCTGGCTTCGCGAACATCGACAATAATGGATTGTCCACGGCTCACGCGCTGGTGGACCTCGGTCGGTTCCAGTTCAATAAATGCTGGCTCTGCGACCACGTTGTCTACCGGGTTGTCCATGCGAATAACTTCTGCGCTCATGACTATATGCTCCATAATTAGTATGTTGTATATAATATAATCACTATTATTTAATGTCAAATAGAAATAAACAACATTTAATATATGTATAATAAAATGTATAATAAAATTGATAATAGCTAATTATTTCGGCCCAATAGCCCAAACAAAGGTGCTTGGCAGGGCCGAATACAGGTTTCTGTGGCTTGCAAAATTAAGTGTAATTCCTTAGAGTTGCAACGCATCAAAATCGGGGTGGGTCTTGAGCTGAATAAGCTGCACAATCGGTTAATCCAGCTTACCAATAGGATCCAATAGGACGATAAAAATGGAATTTTTCGTCAATAATCGCCACAAAACGCAGCTTGCGCATCGTCGATGGACGGCGCTGGTAGCCGTTTTCGTGCTAATTGCCCAAACGCTTCTTCCGTTTGGACATGCATTGGCGTTTGAAGGCGGGAAGGGCATTGATTACCAAGCCATGTGCCTGCCCAGCGGTTTCAAGATTATTTCCATGGAACAGGACGGCACGTCAACGCCAGCGTCAACACCAACGAATTCGGTGCCGTGTCCACTATGCACGCTCCACCTGACTCCCACTCTGCCTACGCCACAAAACACCGCCACCATAATTGATGCACCTACCCAGCGTGCAGTGTTTGGTTTGCGGCTTCAACGTGCTCGAACCAGCATATGGCGCAATGCGCTCCGACCTTCTCGTGCGCCACCCATCTCCGTCTGACATTCTTATTGCGTGAACTTATTGCGTCCGCATTTAAGTGGATGCCATCACCACGCATATTACAGGAAATCAATCAAAAATACGTATGCACGCGGAAATCTGCGTGGCCATCAGTATATTGAGGACGAAAGATGTTTATTGCACAAGAATTTACCAATGACGAAATGAAAGTTTGCCGAGAGGACTTCACACAGACTTTATTGCCAGAAGACATGGACATTATCCAGCACACGCCCCTTTTGGCGGAGATGTCGGAAGATGATCTGAATAGGATTTTGGACGAGTCTAGTTTAGTTAATCTTCCGTGCGGAGAACGCCTGTTTCTACGTGGCGAACAAGTCTCTTCCATTTATCTAATACTTGACGGTGGAGTTAAAATTTACCGGGACGCGCCAAAAGGAAAACAGGCGGTCATAGAAATTTTGACGCGCGGTGAACTAATAGCCGAGGAGGCTATTTTCCTAGGTCAGGGTTATCCGACCAGCGCCGAAATTATCAGTGACACCCGGTTATTGGAAATTCCATCCAGCACCCTGCTGTCGCTGTTGCAGGAAAATAATGACCTCGCCATCCGTATGTTGGGCAGGCTATCTCAAAAGCAGTGCGAATTGGTTTTCCACATAGAACAAATTAAAAACCACTCGGCGTCCCAGCGCCTAGGGGAATTTCTGCTCAGCCTATGTGTGGAAAAGCGAGGCCCGGCGGTCCTGAGATTGCCCTACAATAAATTGACCATAGCGGCGAGCCTGGGCATGAAGCCGGAAAGCCTGTCACGTGCGATGTCCAAGCTAAAAACTTACGGTGTTTCAGTCAAAAGTTATGATGTTATTCTCAGTGATATCGCCGTATTAAGAAGGTTTTGCGGGAGCAGCAGTTAGAAATTCCATTAATACTCCTAGATTTGGTCATGTTCGGTTTTCGGGGGGGTATTCGCCTGCGGCCTGCGGTGGTAAGGCCCGGTCAATTCTTTGCTGTATCTCAGCAGGAAACCTGTCTGCTGGCGTTTCAACGCGCGAATGTACCGACAGCAACTACGGCTATAGAATTTTTTCTAACTCATATTTCAACAGTTCCTCGGTTATGGCTCCGGGATGGACGTAGGCAATGAGGCCTTTTCGATCGACAAAAAAGGTGAAGGGGTGGCCGACCACTCCGTAGGCGTGCTTGATCGCTTCATCCTCATCAAGGCCGGATGGAAAGGTGATCCCATGCTTGGCCAGATACTTTTTTGCCTTTTCTTCGGTGTCTTGGACGGCGACGCCGATGAACAATACCTTTTTGTCGGCATATTCCTTGTAGACCTTTTCAAGGTTGAACACCCCGATCCCACACGAGAGGCACCAGGAAGCATAGAAGTTGATGACTACGGGAGTTCCCTTGTGATCGCTTAGGCGGAAATTGCCGCCGTCGAACAACTTCAGGGTGAAATCGGCTGCGGCCTCCCTCTCGACGGTCTCTCCGACTTCATCTACGCACCCCTGAACAAGCAGGATGCAAAGAACGGCCACGCAGGCCCGGATTGAAATCAAGCGAGTGTGTCTCATGATGTTTATCCGACTCTCATGGGTTATTCATTATCAATGCATTTTGGAATTAAAGGTGGACTAGGGGGAAATGTCACCGTGACGGCAAGACCCTCGGCGTCAAGTCCATCCCCTAGGCTGATTGACGCACCGTAGATTTCGGCAATCCTCGAAACGATAGAAAGACCCAGACCACAACCCTGCTGGGCACTGCCTTCGACCCTATAGAAACGGTCAAATACACGTTCGCGCCGTTCAGGGGGAATGCCGGGGCCAGTATCAGCAATTTGCAGGATGACACGATCGCCCCGCAGCTTGACGCTGGCATTTACTTTTCCTCCCTCGGGGGTGTAGCGGACGGCATTGTCTAAAAGATTGCGGATCAGAATATTTAGAAGATCAGCGTTGCCGGCGATTATAGCTTCCTTATCCGTTTCCTCGGATACCCCAAGATCTACCCGTTTTGCGGTCGCCCGGGGGGTTTCGTCTATGACACCTTGGACGACGAGCTTCATCAAGTTCACACGTTCCTGAGAGTCGGAGATATTCTGGTGATCCAACCGGGCCAAAACCAGAAGCTGCTCGACCACGCGGTTCGCCCGGTCCGTTCCCTGGATAACGCTTTCGATCGCCTGCTTGTGCTCTCCCTCGTTGCGGGCCTGACAAGCAACCTGAGCATGCGTCTTGATGGCCGCAAGGGGCGTGCGCAGCTCATGGGCCGCATCGGCAGTGAACCGGCGTTCCTTTTCGAGCAAGGCGTTGATCCTTGCAAATAGCCTGTTCAAGGCGTCAAGCAGGGGGCGGATCTCTGACGGTGCCTCTTGTAGATTCAATGGTTCTAGATTGCTGGCGGAGCGGCGTTCGACATTTTCCGCGACCATTTGCAGGGGGGCCAGTCCCCATCGAACCGAAAACCAGATAAGGATGGCGAGCAAGGGAACAGCAAACCACACCGGGTGCATAATGTGCGTTGCCACGTTCTCGGCGAATGCCGCCCGGAATTCGTGCCGTTGGGCAACCTCGACAAACAGGCCGCTTTCGTTGCCCGCCCCGTAGACACGCCATTGCTCTTGATCGCCGTCTCTATCGCTGAACCCCGGTTTCCTAATGTCCGGTGAGAGCATTGGCATGCCGGGAGAGCTGATAACTGAGTTGCTATCACTGGCCCAAATTCGATAGACGAGCATCTGCCCCTTTCCGGTTTCGAGTTCCAAGGGAGAAGTTCCGTCGAACTCACCCGGCGGTAACTGGTCAAGCAGGGCAAGCAGGAAATCGACCGACTGGATGAGGCTTGTGTCCAGCATTTCATCGATTTGGCGTTTGGTGTCTAGGTAGGAGAAAAAGGCGGTGGCAAGCCATGCGGTGACTACGCTTCCGCAAAGGATAACCAGCAAGCGTCGACGCAGTGAACGGTTCATGGCCCCACCTTTGTCATGACATATCCCACGCCCCGTACGGTACGGATCAGTTCAGGGTATAGTTTCCGTCGGAGGTGATGGACGTAGACTTCAATGGTGTTGCTCCCTATTTCCTCTCCCCAACCATAAAGCTTATCTTCCAACTGGGCTTTCGAGAGCACCCGCCCGGTATTTAGCATCAGCTCATACAGGGTTGCGTATTCTCGCTCCGACAGGTCGACCGGATTGTCATCCAGAGAAACAGCTCGATCTGCGGGGTTCAAGGTCACTCTGCCATGGCGCAAGGTTGGATCGATCATGCCTTTGGGTCTTCGTAACAAAGCCCGTAGCCGTGCCTGCAACTCGGCCAGTTCAAACGGTTTGACCAGATAGTCATCGCTTCCGGCATCAAGGCCGGCGACCCTGTCTTCGATTGAATCCCGAGCCGTCAATATAAGAACCGGCGTCGGATCCTTTGATGTCCGCAGTCGCTTGAGCACGGTAAGGCCATCCGTTTTCGGCAGACCGAGATCGAGAACGACCGCGTCGTAAGATGTTGCCGAGAGAGCGGTTTCGGCATCGTCCCCGTCTGTCGCCCAATCCACGGCGAACCCGGCCTGTGAAAGACCAGTGGAAACTCCGTTCCCAAGGAGGGTGTCATCTTCGACGAGCAGGATGCGCATGTGTTGTTTCCACTGTTTTACCTATTTAAACATATTTTTTGGCGACAAGGTGAATATTGGTGCTGGATTTAGCTTCAGACCATAAAACTCAGGCTGCCATATCTCCACGGCAGCCTGAGTTTTCCATGGTAGGAATGTTGCCATTGCTATTTACAGAGCTATTTACCGAGCGCCTTCCATCCTTGGTGTTCAAAATACGTTCCATAGGCGTTGTGGGCCTGGATGATCTTCACTGCGCCGCTCCGGGGGGTGGAGCTTTCTTCCATCTCTTCGATTCCTTGAAAAATCTGATCGACGACGATGTGCAGTTGATCGTCCTCCGCTTGGGGAAGGTCGCAGTGCTCTATAATATAATCGACCTGTCCCTGAACGGACGCTGCTAGGGTCTTATATTCTTTGGCGGGAAGTTTGTTTTCATGAATTTCGCCAAGACGGGAAGCCATGACAACACGAATTTCGCTCATCGCCTTGCGCAACTCGTCGCTACCCTGCCATTTCTTGCCGGCGTTAAGCGATAATTCCACAGTGCCCGCACCATGGCCGTCGTGGGAGTTACTCTCTGCCGCAATGGCACCGGCGGATATGCCGAGGGAAAGGCCAATTGCCAATAGTGAGGAAGCGAGGTTTTTCTTAATAAACATAATAGATGTATCTCCTTTAAGATTTTATTTCGCGCTTTGAATGTGCGCTATTTAAGGAGATTGATCCCCCTACCTTAAGTGCTGCTTAAGGGCGAGAGGTTCAAAAGATGTCGAATTTATTTTGATAAATCAGCTAGTTCCACATTGGGCCTTAAAGCGCAACAAATGATCGGCCAGCACCAATGCCAGCATGGCTTCTGCTATGGGAACTGCGCGAATACCGACGCAGGGGTCGTGACGACCTTTGGTCGAGATGGTGGTTTGCTTGCCGCCCTTGGTTATGGTTTTTCTTGGTGTCAATATTGAACTGGTGGGTTTGACTGCAAAGCGGGCAACAATATCTTGGCCCGATGAAATACCGCCCAATGTTCCTCCGGAATTATTGGAAAGGAATTTTGCCTTGTCTTTTTCCATGCGAATTTCATCTGCGTTTTCAACCCCGGTTAATTCGGCGGCTGCAAAGCCCGCACCAATTTCAACACCCTTGACCGCAGGGATGGACATCAATGCCTTGGCGATGTCGGCATCGATGCGGTCAAAAACAGGTTCGCCAAGTCCTGCCGGTATTCCGCTGGCGGTTACCTCGATAATTGCGCCTGCTGAATTGCCGTCTTTGCGAATACCATCCAGATAATCTGCCCATACTTTTGCGGCATCGGCATCGGGGCCAAAAAATGGGTTCTTGCTAACATTGGCCCACTTGAATTTTTTAGGATCTATGGCGTGCGGCCCTATTTGTATTACCCCGCCGCGTAATTTTATTTTTTTACCCAAAGCATCAATCAGAACTTTTTGTGCAATTGCACCCCCGGTAACCCGAACAGTGGTTTCCCGCGCGCTCGAGCGACCGCCACCGCGATAATCACGCAGGCCGTATTTGGCCTGATAGGTAAAATCGGCGTGTCCGGGGCGGAACTTGTTTTTTATGTCGGAATAATCTTTGGAACGGGTATCGACATTTTTAATTAACAGTCCAATGGGTGCGCCGGTGGTTTTTCCTTCAAACACGCCTGAAAGGATTTCAACCTTGTCCGGTTCTTTACGTTGGGTGGTAAAGCGCGATTGCCCCGGTTTGCGTTTGTCCATAAACG
>DAOWFB010000178.1 GCA_030638205.1 Thalassospiraceae bacterium | reverse complement strand
GCAGAAAGATCGCCCGATGATACGTCCTTGACTGAACGCGCAACAATATAATTTCTAAGACAGGCTTTTCGCACAACGGGTAATGTGCCGATAAAACGATTTATAACCGCGCCAATGCCAAGCAATTTTATGGGTAGCAACTGACGCCATTCACGTTTTATTTCATCGAAATCAGATAAATACAAAAGCGATGAAATATCATCGGTTGAAAGCCAGTTTTGTGCAACCTGCGGCATTTTACCGCCAAGTTTTTGCGCAATATTTAAAACCGGTTCCCACATATGAGAATAATAGGAAATTATTATCCTAGTATCTGGTGTGCAAATTGAATGCAGATTATCAAGCGCGGTTTGGCAATCTTCCAAGAAGCCAACCATATCTGATAGGATAATTACGTCAAACGGACCATCGAGACTGTTTATAAGGTCGCTACTTTCCCCATCGCCCACAATAAATTCCATTTCCGGAAACTTTCCTTTGGCGACATCTACCATTTTTTCACTTATATCAACACCAACCCCTTTGGATGGCTTAAGCGCGGCCAGCAATTCGCCGGTTCCACAGCCAAGCTCAAGAACCTTTAAACCTTCCGGAACCAGGAAGCGCATATAATTCTTATCTTCTTCGTAAAAGAATTTATTTTTGCCAATCCATTGGTCACGGCTATCGGCGACCTTGTTGGATGAATCAATTATTGCCTGCTTGTGAGGTGAAATGGTTTCAATGCTTGTCATATATTGTACGATACCTTTGATTTATTAACGTATGATTGCAGCTTTTTGTTTTTCCAGCCACGACTGAAACATCAAAACTGTCCATAATGGGTAATGCCAGTTTCCCTTGCCAGAAAGGTGATCGCTCCAACGTTGGCGTATTATTGTGGGGTTGAAAAAGCCTTCTTCGTTCAGCCTTTTTTCATCAAGCAAATCTTCCGCCCAGCCCCTTAATTCATTACGAAGAAACCTATCAATTGGCACCCCAAAACCCATTTTGGGCCTGTCGGTCAACGATTTTGGAACATATTTCTCCAACACTTTACGTAAAATCCATTTGCCCTCGCCACCCCGAACCTTCATATTTTGTGGTAAACACCATGAAAATTCCACCACGCGATGATCAATTATTGGCACCCGGGCCTCAAGGCTTACCGCCATCGATGCGCGATCAACCTTGGTTAAAATATCATCTGGCAGGTACGTAACCGCATCTAAAAATTGCATTCGTTCAGAATAGTTTTCAATTTCACCGCCAATACTATTGTCCCACAAAACCCCATGCGGTTCGGATGCACCGATTACAATATCATCAGGATTTTCCCACTGGGTTAACAGGCGACGATAGACCTCGCCCTCATCAGTCATTTGCAGGATGCTTGCAAGCTTATGTGCCTTATTGCCCGGCTGGGGTGGGCGCAATTTTTGCGGAATTATTGAAAATAACCCATCCCAACC
Source organism: Thalassospiraceae bacterium (assembly GCA_030638205.1). Lineage (GTDB taxonomy): Bacteria > Pseudomonadota > Alphaproteobacteria > Rhodospirillales > Magnetovibrionaceae > DAOVVL01. Next base: position 988 of record DAOWFB010000178.1, on the reverse strand, counting down.
CCCGGTTGGTATTACGGTTATGGCTTTGCCCATCAGCCCCCTTGCCCAGTCCGGTATGCGATTGATTTGGGTGTAAATATTATTGCTAAGCGCATACCTGTTATAACCGGAAAAAAGCTCATCCCCGCCGTCACCCGAAAGTGCGGTGGTAACATGTTGGCGGGTCATTTTTGATAATAGGTAAGTTGGCAGTTGGGACGAGTCTGCAAACGGCTCGTCATACCATTCGGCTATTTTGGGAATAATATCCAGAACGTGCGATGGCTCTAGATAAAGTTCCGTATGATCGGTGCCAAGATGACTTGCGACCGCTTTGGCATGTGGCGCTTCATCGTAGCCCGCGTCAGAAAAGCCGATAGAAAATGTTTTTACCTTGTTTGTACTTTGCGCCTGCATCATTGCGGTAATGGTGGAACTATCAATTCCGCCGGAAAGAAATGCACCCAACGGAACGTCAGAAATCATCCTTTTTTTCACCGCGTCTTGCAAAAGAACATCTAATTGATCAATCGCGTCTTTGTCGGATATATCAAAACGGTTCTGCACCCCATTTGCAGCTATTGCGCGAAGGTCCCAGTATGCTTCATGTTGCAGGCTGCCATCTGGCTTAATTGTTACAATGGTTCCCGGTTCCAGCTTTTGAATGCCTTTGTAAATTGAATGCGGCCCGGGAATGTAGTTGTGGCGCATATAGGCCGATAGTGCATCGCGATTAATTTCAGGTTTCCATGCCGGGTGGAGTGCAAACGCCTTGGGTTGCGAGCCAAAAAACACAACATCACCGACCCGTCCCCAATAAAGCGGTTTTATGCCCATGCGGTCACGCGCCAGAGTTAATGCTCTCTCTTCACGGTTCCAAATCGCAAATGAAAACATGCCGATAAACTTTGATACAGCATGCTTTACTCCCCAGCGCTCGCATGCCTCTAGCAATACTTCCGTATCTGAATGGCCACGGAATGTTACGCCCAGCCCCTCCAGTTCGGCG
>DAOWFB010000107.1 GCA_030638205.1 Thalassospiraceae bacterium | reverse complement strand
ATTCTTCTAGGGTCTCGGGTGATAATACCTGCCAAACTTCGGCAATCGACATATATACCCTAAGCTGGCCGGTTACGCCCTGGGCGGCAATTTCCGCTGCCCCGGAAATAAAAGCCAGCACCAGAAAACCAATTCCAAAAATGAACAATCCTCTTTTCATGTTAGGGATATTAGCTCAATATCCTGCGGCTTTACTATGAAGTTCGGCACAGCAATATTTTTTTATATGTGGGGCAGATGCAAATAATTCAACCATGCCCGCCTGAATGTGTTGAACTTTGATGCGCCATTGGTCTAAGTTCTGCCCAACTCCTGCGGAGGGGTGGCCGAGTGGCTGAAGGCGCACGCTTGGAAAGCGTGTATGCGGGAAACCGTATCGAGGGTTCGAATCCCTCTCCCTCCGCCATTAACCAAAAAAGGTCCGCATAAGCGGGCCTTTTTTGGTTAATTAGTGGGTGGTGTGGATCTGGGCTCTTGTTCGGGGCCGGAGCGAAGCGCAGGCGAACGAGCAGCCCCAAAGGGCTGCGAGGGCAATCCCGTTCTGTCTTTTTAGCTTATTATTGCCCCACGCAACTGCGTTGCTTCGGGGCGGGTCTTTTTTAATAGCTTGCTCAGCGCCCAGCCATGGTTTAAGAATAAACCGCTATCGAAACGATTTTTTATATGGGGAAAGCTATTGGGGATGCAAAAAATATGACAATAGAGCTTTCCGAATTGGATGCCCTTGACCTGTGGCGCCGGACAATTGTTTCAAGCGTGCGTCTTGATGCCCCCGACCTGACCGCCCGACAAATGTCATTGCTTTTGACGGTTTATCTTGTTCCGCCGCCGCACACGGTTCGCGGCCTTGCCGATACCTTGAAAATTTCAAAGCCCGCCATTACACGCGCCATTGATAGGTTAAGCGATATGGAATTGGTGCGCCGTAAAACCGATGACGAAGATAGGCGCTCGGTGCTTGTTCAGCGCACGGTTAAGGGATCGGTATTTTTGCGTGAATATGGTGAATTAATTGTCGCCGCCGCATGTAACATAAAATAAAACTAAAATATTTTTCACACCTTGCGTGCGCGCCAAACAAGATTAAAAGATAATCACACCTCGCGTGCGCGACGATACTTCTGCGGACGATAGCTGCGAAGATACGTTGGTAAAACCGATTCTATATTTTTAGGTGTTATTCCTAAATCTTCGATTGTTGGGCATTCACCACTTTTTACATTTCCTTCAACCATTAGCCATACCTGGTCTCGCGAAACTATTGATCCTGGAATAAATTCCATGAAGAACGCTTGTGTTAATGCCAGTGGAATTGGGGCAGGAACAATTAAACATTGCCGTTCAGTTTCGGCCAACATTAACTTTAAAAGACGTTTAAATGTGTATGTTAGCGGGCCTGTCAATTCAAAGATTTTTCCGCGGGCAGATTTATTATTGAGCGAATTAATTATTGCATCTGCAACATCGCCAACATATACCGGCTGAAAATTTGCCCCACCCATTGAACAAAATTCTAAAACTGGTCTGCGCCATTGGCTAGCCACCCCTTCGACCATTTTAATTTTTGGTAAAACCGGGCAACCAACCACTGGTAAAACCGGGCTGATACCAGCCATTTTGGCAAAGGTATTCATAAACTGATCTTCTGGCCCAATTAATAGCGAGGGGCGCAAAATAACTGCGTCTGGAAATTCTTCAGCCAACGCTTGCTCGCCAGCAAATTTTGTTCGCCCATAAGCTGAGCGAGAATCGGGGTTGGCAGAAATTGATGAAACATGGATAAGATTTTTTACGCCTTCGGCCTTTGCGGCCTTGGCCACATTTCTGACGCCTTCAACGTGTACCCGCTCATACGAATTTTTTCCGCGTTTTTTTAAAACACCGGCAAGATTGATAACGCTGTCTGCACCATCAACTGCTGCCAGCAATGAATTGGGGTTACATACGTTTGCATAAACAATGCTTACCTGCCCAACATCGCCAAGTATTTTTAAAAATTGTGCGTCTTGGGTGTCGCGTACGCAAACCCGCACCCGGGCACCGGCGCGGGCAAGGTTTTGCACAACGTAACGTCCTAAAAATCCGGCTCCGCCGATAACGCTTACAAGGCGTCCTTGTGTATTCATTTTATAGTCCCCCAAAAATTATTTATTTTTTTGCTTGCTGTGCAGGATAAGCAATACCTTTGTACTCGTATGATAGCAAACTTGGTCCATCGGCAAATCCTTTTTCCAGCTTGTCGAAGGTAAATCCACCTTCTTTAAGCAATATATCGGGCTGGCGGTTCATATTACATCCCCCCGCGCAACAGCGCCACGGGCGGTTAAGCCGGTTTTGCCAGCGGGCAACGCCGGGGGTATGGGCAAGGCCATGCTCAATAAACAAAAGCCTTCCTTCGGGTTTTAGCACCCTGAGTATTTCAGCTATGGCTTTTTCAGGATAGGGAATGGAGCAAAGCACCCATGTAACAACAACCGTATCAATTGAATTGTCTTCTATAGCCATATCCATGGCATCAAGGCCTGCAATCGATAGGTTCACACCTAATTCTTTTGCCCGGTCTAATGCTTTTTTTCTCAATATTTTAGATGGTTCTATGGCCAGTATTTGTTCAACATTGGGGCCGTAATGGGGAAGGTTAAATCCGGGGCCTATGCCAATTTCCAGCACCCGCCCATGGGCGGTTTCGACCACACCGGGGCGTTCGCCCGCTGCCATGGGGCTGCGCATTACAATGTTAATCAGGTGGGGTATGATAAAATCGTTATAAAAACTCATGGGCCTTAGTCTAAATCTTTTGCGCTTCTGACCCAAGAACAAGAATGAAACAGGCCCAAAACCGCCAATAATACCACCAGTAATGTTGACAACTGCCCTTGGGCGGTCTAACTCGTTGTTCTGGATATGCCCTCAAATGCCCAGGTGGCGGAATTGGTAGACGCGCTGGCTTCAGGTGTCAGTGACCGCAAGGTCGTGGAAGTTCGAGTCTTCTCCTGGGCACCACTTCCTTTGAATCCCAGCCATTATTGGGAGCCTCAAGGCCTCCATTTAAGGCATATGGCAATCTAGTGTCGGTTGCGGTTAATATGAGCAACGCAATGGTAATCAAGGGCATTTGAGGATAGATTTAAGCAAGATGGGAAAAAAAGTGGCAGCAATAAAACCCGATAT
>DAOWFB010000151.1 GCA_030638205.1 Thalassospiraceae bacterium | reverse complement strand
ATATGCCCCGCGCTCTTTATTAATATTTAGCACGCAAACGCGTGCCGCCGCCAATGCGGCGCTCTTTATTGCAGCGTCCAAGCGGACGCCGCGCCCTATGGCGCGCTCTTTCCAATTATATGCGGAGCTCTTGTCAATAATGGCGCGTTCTTAATATTCAGCGTCCAAGCGGACGCCGCGCCTTATGGCGCGTTCTTATCAATAATGTAAGAAAATGGTGCCGCCAGTAAGAATCGAACTTACGGCCTCACCATTACCAATGGTGCGCTCTACCCCTGAGCTATGGCGGCATTGGGTAACTTAAAATCGGGCGGAAGATGCCATAGCATCCCGGGAAAGGCAAGTATGGCTTGACCAATTTCAGGGCCTATTTTCTAGCTTTGTGTGCCCATGGGCCAACATTTCCATCTTCGTCCATTCTTTAGCTTGAAACAGCCCTTAAAAGGCCGCAAAACGGGTATAGATGGTAAATAGGGGCATATATTATGACAGGCAGCAATAACGGTGCAAAGGATAAGAAAAACCCGGCCCACAAGCCCGGAGACCAACCCGGAGACCAACTACGTGCCAACTTGAAAAAAAGAAAGGCGCAATTAAATGCCCGGGCCCAAGCCCAAGCTAATGAAGATATTCAAACAAACGCTCGCGACAAAAACGCGAATATGGAAAAAACAAAAGGTAACTAATGGATACAATTCACATTCAGGGTGGAACGCCACTTAAAGGAACAATAAAAATAGGCGGCGCCAAAAATGCTGCGTTGCCGTTGATGGCAACTTCGTTGTTGACGGCTGAAACCTTGCGCCTTTCCAACCTTCCGCACTTGGCAGACATTTCCACCATGTCGCATCTTTTATCAGAAATGGGCACCACCGTTTCTATGGAGGGCAATGCACCGGATGGCGGGCACATGGGTCGCGTCCTTGCGCTTACCTCGCCCGATACCATTGAAACCACGGCTCCATATGATTTGGTACGTAAAATGCGGGCATCGGTTTTGGTGTTGGGGCCATTGGTCGCGCGTTTTGGTCACGCCCGGGTATCGCTGCCCGGCGGTTGTGCCATTGGCACCCGCCCGGTTGATCTTCACCTAAAAGCATTGGAAGCCATGGGTGCAGAAATAGAACTAACAGAAGGATATATCGAAGCCCGCGCGCCCAATGGTTTGGTTGGCGCGCATGTATTATTTTCCAACGTAACAGTTGGCGGAACCGAAAATATTTTAATGGCGGCAACGCTGGCAAAAGGCGAAACAGTAATTGCCAATGCCGCACGCGAGCCCGAGGTAACCGATCTTGCCAATTGTCTCATTGCCATGGGAGCAAAAATCGAAGGCATCGGCACCGACACATTAAAAGTAACCGGTGTGGATGCCCTGCACGGGGCCGAATACGCAGTAGTAGGCGACCGCATTGAAATGGGCTCTTACGCTATTGCCGCGGCCATAACCGGTGGCGATTTATTGCTAGAGGGCGCACGCCCCGATTTAATGGAATCTGTTACCGATGTTTTGAAAAAAGCTGGTGCTGAAATAGACGTAGAAGAAAATGGTATGCGTGTACGCGCTGCGGGCCCGTTAAAAGGTTTCGATGTAATGACCGAACCCTTTCCCGGTTTTCCCACCGATATGCAGGCACAGATGATGGTGCTGGCAGCCGTGGCGGGTGGTGCATCAATGATAACCGAAAGCATTTTTGAAAACCGCTTCATGCATGTGCCGGAACTTGTCCGCATGGGTGCTAATATAAATGTCCATGGCTCATCGGCCATTGTGCGTGGTGTTAGCCATTTATCAGGGGCGCAGGTTATGGCAACCGACCTCAGGGCATCGGTATCGCTGGTGCTGGCGGGGCTGGTGGCAGAGGGCGAAACCGTTATCAACCGGGTTTATCATCTAGACCGTGGTTATGAACGGCTGGAAGAAAAACTCTCGGCCTGTGGCGCGGTAATTGAGCGGGTAAAGGGTTAAATCCCCCCTCTGGCACATCCTCCAATAAGTGTTTATAACAGCCACTTAGGCAGGCCATATCTCGTTATATGGCCTGAGTAGCGTTACCAATGGATTTTAAGTAGATGAAACAGACAGGTAAAAAAAAGCTGGTGCTGGCACTGCCCAAGGGCCGCATCCTAAAAGAAGTAATGCCCATTGTGCGCCGCGCCGGAATAGAGCCGGAAGCGGCGTTTGATGACCCCGACGCGCGCCAGTTACGCTTTGCCACCAATCATGATGGCCTTGAAATAGTTCGCGTGCGCAGCTTTGACGTCGCCACATTTGTTGCCTTTGGTGCAGCTGATCTGGGCGTTGCCGGATCTGATGTATTGCTGGAATTTGAAAGCCCCGAAGTATACGCGCCATTGGATTTAGGCGTTGGTAAGTGCCGGATGAGCGTCGCCGAGCCTGCAACTTTGAGCGAAACCGACGACCCCACATCGTGGAGCCACGTTCGGGTCGCGACCAAGTACCCCGAAATTACCAAAGCCCACTTTGCCAAGCGCGGGGTGCAGGCCGAATGTATCAAGCTTTCCGGTGCCATGGAGCTTGCACCAATTTTGGGCGTATGTCCGCGCATAGTTGATTTGGTTTCCACCGGGGCAACTCTAAAAGCCAATGGCTTGGTCGAGGTTGAGGTCATTACAGAAATTTCTTCGCGCCTTGCGGTTAATCGTACCGCGTGGAAAACTCGTTCTGACGAAGTTGGCGGATGGATTGATAGTTTTAACGAGGCCCTTAAAAAGGGATAGAAAAAATGGTTAAGCGTCTTAATGCCACCGATGCAGGTTTTGCCGATGCTTTTGCTGGCGTGCTAAACGCCAAGCGCGAAACCGATGTGGATGTGAACCAATCGGTTGCCGACATTATAAGCGACGTTCGCTCGCGCGGCGATGATGCGGTGCTTGAATACACCCAGCGATTTGACCGTATGGAAATAAACGCAGGCGGTCTTGCCATCGGTAGGGAAGAAATTGAAAAAGCAGTTGGCGAGGTAGATGGGCAAACGCTGGACGCGTTAAAGCTGGCGGCAACTAGGATTAAAGATTTTCACGCCCGCCAAGCCCCCGATTATGAAGACTACGTTGATGGTGCCGGTGTGCGTTTGGGCTATCGCTGGACCCCGGTTGGGGCAGCTGGTCTTTATGTTCCGGGCGGTACGGCTGCCTATCCATCGTCTGTTTTAATGAACGCCATTCCCGCAACTGTTGCAGGCGTTGGGCGTTTGGTTATGGTTGTGCCTACGCCCGATGGAATAATAAATCCATTGGTGCTGGCGGCGGCTGATGTTGCCGGTGTTTCAGAAATTTACCGTATCGGTGGCGCACAGGCAGTGGCGGCATTGGCCTATGGCACCAACACAATAAAGCCGGTCGATAAAATAGTCGGCCCCGGAAATGCCTATGTGGCGGCGGCCAAGCGCCAAGTATTTGGCACGGTTGGTATCGATATGATAGCCGGGCCCAGCGAAATTTTGGTGGTGGCCGATGGTTCTAACAACGCCGAATGGATAGCGTGTGATTTACTGTCACAGGCCGAACATGACGTAAATGCCCAATCCATATTAATTACCGATGACGAGGTTTTTGCAGGCGCGGTAGAGGCCGCGATAGAGGCCGAGCTTAAAACGCTGGAGCGTTCTGAAATCGCCGGGCAAAGCTGGCGCGATTTTGGCGTCATTATAGTGGTTGAAAATTTAAATGATGCGGTTTCATTAATTGATGCCATTGCACCTGAGCACCTTGAACTGGCGGTTGAAGACCCAGACGCTATTTTTGAGCAAGTAAGCAATGCTGGTGCAGTATTCCTTGGCCGTTATACCCCCGAAGCCATTGGCGATTATATCGCCGGGCCAAATCACGTTTTACCAACTGCCCGTTCGGCCAGGTTTTCATCCGGTCTTGGCGTGCTAGATTTTATGAAACGCACAACCTTTATCGGTTGTGATGCAGATGCTTTGGGTGAAATTGGCGGCGCGGCGGTTAGGCTGGCCGATGCCGAGGGGCTTGGTGCGCATGGTAGGTCAATATCGGTTCGCCTTAACAAGTTAAAGGAATAGAGGGCGCTGGTTGTGACCAAGAAAGATAGCATAGAAAACATCTTTCTTGATGGACGCTCGGTAATAAGTCGCAGCCCCCAGGTCGAGCACGAACGCAAAGCGGCAATTTTTGATTTATTGGAAGACAATTCGTTCGCATTGGAAAACGGGTCAGTGGGGCCGTACATCCTGCATCTTTCTATTGAAGAAAATCGCTTAGCCTTTGATGTGCGTGACACCAATGACAAACCGTTAAAGGGTTTTGTTTTGGCGCTTTCGCCGTTTCGTTCGCTTATTCGCGAATACTTGATGGTGTGTGAAAGCTATTACGAGGCAATTAAAACCTCCAGTCCATCACAAATTGAAACCATTGATATGGGCAGACGTGGTCTGCACAACGATGGCTCAACATTGTTGCGCGAACGCCTAGAAGGCAAGGTCAAGCTAGATGGCAATACTGCCCGGCGCTTATTTACATTGGTGTGCGTTTTGCACATTCGTGGATAGGGGGGGCATGATGACAGAGGAAATGGCCAAAAATTCAACACTCCCATCAGCCATACTTTTTTCATGCACGTCCAATTCAATTCGCTCAGTCATGGCCGAAGGCATCATGAAGCATCTTTTCGGGAAAAATATATATGTGGATTCCGTTGGCGTTAGGTCGTTGGATGTGGATGGTTTCGCGGTTGAGGTAATGGGCGAATTGGGTATTGATATTTCCACCCACAAAGCAAAAACCTTTGATGATTTAGAAGACAGCTCATTTGATTTAGTTATATCGCTCTCACCCCACGCCCAGCACAAGGCGGTTGAGCTAACCAGATACATGGCGTGTGAGGTCGAGTTTTGGCACACCTTTGATCCATCGGTAATTGATGGCTCACGCGAGGTCAGGCTAGATGCCTATCGCCAGGTGCGAGACGAGCTGTTCGAGCGGATAAAAGTGCGTTTTTCTTAAGAAAAAAGGCTTAAAAGCACTTTCAATGGCCCATATTTAACTGATTTCATGGTTTTTTGGAAAATCGCTTGACCTTGGGGGCGCATAAGTCTCTTATTTGCGCGCTTTGAAGGCAAAATAACAATTTGAGAGAAAAATGGCTAAAGAAGAAGTATTAGAATTTAACGGAACCGTAACCGAGCTTTTGCCAAACGCCATGTTTCGCGTAAAGCTGGAAAACGATCACGAAATACTTGCCCATACTGCTGGCAAGATGCGCAAGCACCGCATTCGTGTGTTGGTTGGTGACGAGGTTACCGTTGAAATGACCCCTTATGACCTGACCAAGGGTCGGATTACATTTAGATTTAAGTAATCGCTTGCTTGAGGAATGATATGCCCACCTCACGCAGCATAATATCTTCAGGTTCATCCTTAATTCTTGCATCACGCTCGCCCCGGCGGCTGGAGCTTTTGGCGCAAATTGGTGTTGTACCAACTGCTGTGCGTCCGGCTGATATTTCTGAAACACGCGAAGCAGGTGAAAGCCCCAGGGCAATGGCCATGCGTCTGGCGTGTTTGAAAGCACGCGCAGTTTGGAAAGATGGTGAATATGTCATTGGTGCCGATACGGTGGTTTGCGTTGGTAGCCGTGATTTGGGCAAAGCCAATGATGCGGATGAGGCCAAAAAATATTTAAAACTTCTTTCCGGCAGGTCACACCGGGTTATCGGTGGCATTTGTGTAATTGCCCCCGATGGTCGCGAACTTGTTCGGGCATCGGTAACCCGCGTTACATTTAAACGTCTAAGTTTTGATGAATTAGAAAGCTACATCGCATCCAACGAATGGCATGACAAGGCCGGCGCGTACGGTATTCAAGGTATGGCCGGCGCATTTGTTACAAAAATATCAGGCTCATACCCCAATGTTGTTGGGTTAGATATTTATGATGTTTCTTCTATGTTAAGTGGGCTCAGCGCATGAGCGAGCAAACTATTTTAATTCGTAACCGTCCCGGTGAAACACGAATTGCCCGCATTGATGATAAATCGACGTTGTTAGATTTTGCCGTTTATCGTGGCGGCTCTGATAATGGCGGTCAATTGGTGGGAGAAGTTTTTCTTGGCCGGGTTAGACGGGTTGTTCCAGCAATGGAAGCCGCATTTGTTGACATAGGCCAAGAAAAAGACGCGTTTCTTGGGCTGTCTGATGCCCGTGCCCAACCGCATTTTGGCCCAAATAACGAGATTGATAAAATCTCAGATTATGTTCACGAAGGCGAGGCCATTTTGGTGCAGGTGTTAACTGATGCCCGCGAGACCAAGGGTGCCAAGATAACCAAGCGGGTAAATGTAACCGGTGATACGCTAGTTTTTTCGGCCCTAGGTGATGGTTCAGCCAGAGTTTCGTCACGCATAAAAAACAAGGCTGAACGAACACGCCTGTTAGGCCTGGCCGAAAATATGCTTAAAAATGAAAATACAATAATTGTGCGCTCGGCAGCCGAGAACGCAGATGAAAAAGATTTAAAAGCTGAATTAGAAACCCTAAAAAATAAATGGAACCAGCTTTTAGAAATGGCATCTAATGCCAAAGCCCCAGCCCATATTGGGATAAATGAAAATGCGTTGGAAAAATATTTAAAAGACACGGGGCGCAAATCAGTAACGCGCATAATAAGCGACGATGCGTCTATTGATAATTGCGAGATTTTTTCAGGTGGCGATATTTTTAAAAAATTTAATATTTCAGATCAGGTTGATGGATTGCTCGAACCCGTAGTTAACCTTAAATCCGGCGGATCAATTATTATTGAGGAAACCGCCGCCCTGACCACCATCGACGTTAATTCCGCCGCGGCCGGTGGGTCAGGTGGACTTGGGCGCGAGCTTGCTTTGGCCACTAATCTTGAAGCAGTGGCCAGCGCCGCCCGCCACATACGCCTTCGTAATATTGCCGGTGTAATAGTTATTGATTTAATGGCCATGCGTTCAAAAGTGACAGAAAAAAAAGTGATGGAGGCCGCGCGCCGCGCATTAAGTGACGACCCTGTTCGCCCGCGTATTCACGGTATAACCGCCACCGGGCTTTTGGAAATAACCCGACCAAGAAAGCGTCCACCGCTATCAAACATACTGTCTGAGCCCTGCGGTGAATGTGCATCGGGGCGGGGGCCATCGGCACTAACCATTGGCCTAGGTGCGCTGGACGCGGTATTGGCCGAGGTTCGCTCAAATCCGGCACTTATGCCCGCACTGATTGCCCGCCCCGACGTTATTAGGGCGCTGGAACAAAATGCCCCGGGCGCGCTTTCAGAAATGGAAACTAGGCTGGGCCAGCCGCTTGAGCTTTTGCCCGATGGTGGGTTAAAAAAGGGCTCATTTAGGGTGGATGCGGCTGAAAGATAGGAATTTTAAGTGAGCGAAAAAACAGCCAATTCAGGTAATGTGGTTAAGCTTAATCCTAATAAAAAGAAGGTTTTGGCCAAGCTCTGCCCCATTTGCGCCAAGTCCGCGGCGGATGAATATTCCCCGTTTTGCTCGCGTCGTTGCGCCAATGCCGACCTTGGCAACTGGCTGGATGGCAAATATGGTGTACCCACGGATGAGACCCCGGATTTTGACCATAATGACGATGATTGAAGGGGGTGGGGCATCGCCCAAAATGGCGCGCTGGACAGCCCTTGTTATATCTTTTATAAGCAGCCCCGGTTAGTTATTCCCATGCGCCCGGATAGCTCAGTTGGTAGAGCAGCGGATTGAAAATCCGCGTGTCGGTGGTTCAAATCCGCCTCCGGGCACCATTATTAAAAACCCTCGGTTGGCCTTATGGTCGGCTGGGGGTTTTTGTTCGGGGTAGGGTTTATGCTTAAATTCCGCAAACAGGAAAATATTCCTTGACTTTAATAAAATGTAATAGTATGTTCACTGCATTCGGTGCCCACACCACTAGCCCTGCTTAGGGATAACTTGTTCACACAAGCCCCTCTACAGCATTCGTCGGGGTTTGGATAACGCCTTTCATAAAATTTGTTTTTTTAAACCGATCCAGCGTAGGCGCTACCTGCGCCAGGATTCTGGTGAGAGGTGTTATCTGTGTTATTCAATCCGCTTAAGCTTAAAAAACCAATCGGCTACGGTTATTCATTGGTTCCCGAAGATGTTTTAAAAACCAAAACAGTTTTGAGTGAGCTTGGTTTTTACAAAGAACCAAAGTCAGGCGTTACCCCTTGGCCCGATACTCCGATGTTTGAGGGGATAGAAACATTTCAGAAAAAAAAGAAACTGAAAATCGATGGGTTAATGAAACCCGGTGGGCCAACGGAAAAATCCCTGAATAAATATCTTGGCGAAAGAGGCAAATTAGGTAAAAAACCTAAAAGTGATACCATTCTTGCAGCCGCACCCGCCGCTATTCCCGCGATCATTCCTGCGTTGCCGTCCATCCCGTCAATCATTGGTGCTATTGCCGGAATGCTGGGCCTGACCTTACCATTAAAAAGTGATACACAAGACAAGGGTGAGGATTGTGATAAATTATATTATGATGTTGATATCCCAACGTGCAGACAGGTAAATAAAAGCAGGGGAAAGGAGGCAGGGGCAAGGTGCTATAAGTCGGCAGCCGATCGTTACGCGGCCTGTCGTCGAGGTGTTAGCAAAGACAAATTGCCGCCCCTTGATACATGGAACAATTAGACGGAATTATAAAATTTTCGGCAAACGTGCGAGATAAGGATGGCCACATACACCCTTTCTACTTTAGCGTTTCCAAACCTGTCGTTGAGGATGAGAGCGCAAGCTATTGCATGCTTTTGTGCCCATACCTGCGGGATCAGGCATTCAAAATTTATGGCGTTGACGAAGATCAGGCTATTGAACTGTCTATTGGTTTCATTGCCGATATGCTGGAAGGTCAAGCCCTGTTGGATGATGACGGGAATAAAATTTCGTTGCCAAAGCAATAAAACAGCTCAAAAATAGTCAGTAAAATGTCAGTAAAGGCCCAAAAAACCGCAGAAAACAAGGCCATAGCAGCGGATTGAAAATCCGCGTGTCAAGGTTGAACGGGTGGTTCACGCAGTTTGGCGCAGGGAGGGGCGAAGCCTCGAGCAAAATCCGCCTGCTCAATATTTTATGGCACCATTATTAAAAAATGGCACCATTATTAAAAAACCTTCGCTGGCTTCGCGCTGGCTGGGGGGGGTGTTTGGTGTGGTCCTAAGGATTGCTAATCCGCCGTGCGGGGTAATGTTCTGATCGGTTCGGATTTAGGTTCTATGTGAAGAGTTGTGAGGAGTGAATAGCCCCCATTATTCAAGCGACCTTTCACAATCACCATTTCCTAAATTTGCTGGGGCCACTCTTACCGGGCAATTTCAATAAAAGCTACCCTGTTTCGCCCTAGGTTTTTCGCTTCGTACAACGCTTCATCCGCACTTTTTACCATATCTTCCAAGCTTGTTGGGTGTTTTACACATACGGTAACTCCGATACTAACCGTTGTATGTATGCTTTCATCGTTATGTTTAACAACGCTTTTAGACATAGATTTGCGTAGGCGATCCGCAATTTGAACCGCTTGTTCTGCATCTGTATCTGGCAACAGGGCAATAAACTCTTCACCGCCAAAGCGACCTAGTATATCCGCGCCACGTAAACTTGCTTGGGCCAAATCGACGAAATGACACAAGACCTTATCCCCAGTCGCGTGACCAAAGGTGTCATTTACGTTCTTGAAATTATCCAAATCCATAACCAGAACTGATATTGGTGTACCAAAGCGCTCTGCCCTAGACACTGCGGGTTCTGCGGCTGAGAAAAAAGCACGGCGATTGAAGATTTCTGTCAGTGGGTCGATCATCGCTTTATAACGTAATTCCTCCTGCAGTCGGTTCGTCGTCATGATGGTCACACCAAGGGCAAAAGAAACTGACAAAACAATGGACTCTATCATCATGATCTCAGTGTAATTTGCCGGGTCCATAAGCACGTTGATGGGTGACCATATGAGGCCCAACACTTGAGTAAAATTAACCAAGGAATGAAAGAGCCATAACAGGCCCACTACAATAGTGGCGGGTGTTCGTGATGTATCGGATTGTAGATATTCTTTGGCGATTGCAATACTTAGTATAGTTAATAGTGAGAACATGAAAATCATGCGGGCCGAATTACTTTCCATGATGAACTGGAAATATATACAAAATAGCAGTGCAAAAATTGTAATTCCACCTATGACGATTTTTGGAACAGATGAACGCAATTGGAATTCGCGCGCTCCTTTGTAAAGGAGCATATATCCCAAAGCCAGCAACCCATCGGCAATGGCAATGCTCAGGATTGGATCAATCTTCTGGCGCAGCATGATCAACATGATGCCTATGGAAAGTATAGACTGTCCATAGGCAAGAAACAGCACACCATTGACCGTACGGTTTAGCCACCATGTAAACCACAAGGCTAGTGCCGATACCATCATCATCACTGTGAGAACTACAAATAAAGTCCGAATATCAAGGGCCAAGCATTTCTCCTAAAGCATTCACTTTAAAATATTTGTTCAGTTTATGTTTCAACAGTAGATACTAATAGTTCTTTTTTCAATTATTAAACTCTATATTACCATCTAGAGTTTAATAATAATGGATTGTGTCCGTCGTTATATAAATTGGAACACTCAACGGCCTAAATTAAGAGAGGCTCTAGCTCATCTGGTTGGTTATATTGAGCGCCATGTTTGCGGTATTGTAAGCGCCGGGTCTTCATTGTTTTTTACTTGATCCTTTCACATTGCTACGGTCAATAATCTCGACTATCTTTTATACCTAAAAATCCGCCCTTAATTATTCCATGGGTGCACCATTATTTCAAAATACTCTAGCAGAGATGCTGGAGCCTTTTCTTTATTGCTTTCCCAAATGAATGCACAGCTCAAACAGGCAAAACCCAATGCATAGCTTCAAACTAACGCCCAAACCTCAAAGCGACTATCGCCTAGAAGTTGACAAGATCAAGAAAAAACACAAGCTCGAGAAGCACGGGTATCGCCATAACAAAATTGTTTATGGGTTCTGTGATGAAATGCTTAATATCGCAGAGCTTCAATCTCTTGGTTTAAATATTGAAGAGATTACCTTTGATAAAGAACAGCTAAACCTGACTAACAATTTGGTAGAACGTGGTCGTGCAAAATCAAAGTTAGAGCATCTTAAATATGACCGAGAAGAAAACGGTGCAAAGAATGAGCAGGAAGAAGCTGCCACAGAGAAAAAGT